>NZ_CM001792.1:2722920-2938270 GCF_000340475.1 Oceanobacillus kimchii X50 | reverse complement strand
GTAGTGAATAGAAGCGCTCTATAAACCAAACAGCAATGGAAATCTAAAAGTAGTGAATAGACGTGATCTATAAACCAAAACCGCTTTGGAAATCCAAAAAAGTAGTGAATAGACCAGACCCATTCTTAATCACTGGGGCTGTCAACTAAAGTGTGTAAGTTATTCTAAATACTTTAACACACGATCTTCTATATGGTCATGAACAAACAATTGATTCATCACGATAACTCAATATCTTATGTAATGCTTCATCAATCGATCAAAGTCATTTTTTTCTAACATTGCATAAAAAGTAGATAGTTTAGCCCCATATACATCTTAAGTCTTAGTAAAAGATATTTCTCAAGCTCATTATCGGGGAACGGTATAGTCGGTAAGATAAAGATACGATAATGAAAGGAGGAAAACGGCAATGAAAAAATTTATGTTATTTCTCGGTGGAATGGTTGCATTATTCATCTTGCTTGTCAATCTCGGTCCGATGGTATTACTAGCAATCAGTGTAGGGTTACTTTATGTATGCTTCAAAAAATTCATCCAAACGGATTCCACAGCTGCAAAAGTTGGGTGGGTGATCCTTGGATTAATTGTTCTAAGCATTACCTTTTCAAACATTTATGCGGTTATTGGAATAGCAGCTGCCTATGCGCTTTATCTTATATATAAAAATTGGAATTCAACAGACAGTGATATCGTTCATGAAGTAAAAGAAGATGATGACCCATTTACCAATTTTGAACGACAATGGGCAGAATTAAATAAATAAAATAACATTAAAAGGAGAGATTTTTTATGGCAACGAATATTTTTACACGAATAAAGGACTCAGTTTCCGCGGATCTTCACACCATGATGGATAAAAAGGAACAAAAGAATCCAATTGCAGCATTAAACCATTATCTACGTCAAAGTGAACAAGAAAAGGAAAAAGTAAGAAAGCTTATTGACCGTCAGTATAAATTAAAGGAAGAATTCACACGCGAATACATGAAAGCACAAGATCTTGCAGATAAAAGATTAAAACAGGCGGGAGTTGCCGATCGTGCGCAGGAAGAAGAAATGCATGAATTTGCTTTAAAAGAATATGAAGAATACCAAGGTCGCGCAGATCGCATGAAAGCATCGAGAGAAGAAGCGATGAAGCAACTAGAAGATTTAGAGCAAAAATACGAAGAAATGAAGCATCGCTTAAAAGATATGCATTTGCGCAGAATGGAACTAATGGGGCGTGAGAATATCGCAAAAGCGAATCATCAGATTAACCGTGTGGTTACAGATTCAGCAGAAAAACCTTACTCCAAGTTTGAAGAAATGGAACAATATATTGAAAATCTAGAGTATAGAGTAAATAGCTCTTACTATCAAAGTACGTTCGATAATAAGATTGCAGCGCTTGAGAAGAAATTAGAAGAGAAAGAAAATGAAGTAAAATAGATTCGGTAGATAGGAAATCTTCATGATATACTAATACAGGCGTATTTACTTTGCGCCTGTATTTATTACATATTAAAATTAGATTAGTTATAATGAACAAAAGCATTTAAACAAAACAAAAAGAGAGGAGAATGGCAGATGTTCAAACAACTCAGCACGAAATATTTTAACTGGATATTGATCATCGGGGCTATTCTCTTTGTTTTTGAAATTATATTCTTCCACGGTGGGTCCTTGTTTTCCGCACTAATATCTGGATTCTTCGTGTATTTTAGTTGGAAAAGGCTGCACAGTTTATGGTGGAAAATTGTATTTGCGATTTCTTTAATTAGTTTCACCTTTTCATTTTTCAACTTATTGGCAATACGTTTCTTCATTGTTGCGGCGATTGTCTTTTTCATATTGAATTATATTAAATCAACTCAAGAACCTAGTCAGGAAACACCAGAATTTCCGGAAAAGGATTACGAGCGTGAAACCATGACATATGTAGAGCCTTTATTCGATGAACGTTTTTTTGATGATTATCGAACAGAAGAAACTGCTTATCAGTGGAAAGATGTTAACATGCATGGCATTTTCGGTGATCGTATTATTGATTTAAGTAATACCGTGCTTCCGAATGATACAGCAGTAATATCCATTCGTCACCTAATTGGTAATATTGAAATTTATGTTCCATATGAAGTTGAAGTCAGTATCCATCATAGTTCCGTTTTTGGAAGAGCATCGATATTTGGGGAGTATCATCAAAGGTTAATGAATAAATCTATTCATTATGAGACTGAGTCTTACAGTGTAACGTACCCAAGAGTAAAAATCATTACTTCGATATTTTCTGGAGACATTGAGGTGAAACGCGTATGAAGACGATTATGCGATATGTCCTCTTGTCAATTGCTTGTAGTTTTTTCTTAGGGTTTACATTTGTGGTCATGACTTTTTTAACCTTTTCCTTAAACGATTCCATCGGATGGAGTGCATTATGGGAAGCGAAAATAGGAGATGTATCTTTCTTATTAACATTAGTAGCTTTAACGATTATCTTCGGTACGGTCATTGGTACGATTATTGGCTGGTATTGGAAAGAGAACCTGAAGCAAATTGAAAAAATGTTAAACGGAATAATTCAAGGAGACAGACATCCTGAAAAAGAAGAAATTCCGAAAGAAATGGATACTATTTCGAACCGCATGAACCAGCTTCAAGATAAATTAAGAGTCCAAACAGAACATGCGCAACGGATTGCGACCGAAAGAGCAAATGAACGTGAACAAAGCTTGCAGGAAGTGGTAGTTCAGGAAAGAAATCGACTTGCAAGAGAATTACATGATTCTGTAAGTCAACAGCTTTTTGCTGCTTCGATGATGATGTCAGCAATTAATGAAGCGGGAACTTCTGAAGATGAAAACTTAAATAAACAGTTAAATATGGTAGAAAAAATGATCCACCAATCACAACTCGAAATGCGGGCATTATTATTGCATTTACGACCCGTAGCTTTAAAAGGAAAGTCATTGCAAGAGGGAGTCGAGGAGCTCCTACATGAATTAACGCAAAAAGTTCCATTAGAAATTGATGCAAAACTAGAGGATTTTAACACAGATAAAGGAGTAGAAGATCAGCTATTTCGTATTTTCCAGGAGTCTATCTCAAATACGTTACGCCATGCGAAAGCAACTACGTTACAGGTTCTCTTAATTGAGCGAGACCAAAATATTATTTTACGTGTGTCGGATGACGGTATTGGATTTCAAGCAGAAGATGTCAAAACAAGCTCTTATGGTATGCAGAATATGCGTGAACGCGCGTACGAAGTTGGCGGTACATTCAAGATAATAAGCGTACCGAATGAAGGAACACGATTGGAAGTAAAAGTACCTATCTTAAGAAAGGAAGATACATCCAATGATTAAAGTTTTATTTGTCGATGATCATGAAATGGTACGAATTGGCGTATCTGCATATCTTTCTTCACAACCTGATATTGATGTAATAGCAGAGGCAGATGATGGTACGCAGGCTGTAGACCTTGCATTAGATTTACGCCCAGACATTATTTTAATGGATCTTGTCATGAAAGAAATGGATGGAATTCAAGCAACGAAAAAGATAATCGAGGCGTGGCCAGAAGCAAAAATCATCATAGTAACGAGTTTCTTAGATGATGAGAAAGTATATCCTGCGTTAGAAGCTGGAGCGACAAGCTATATGTTAAAAACATCGAAAGCAAGTGAAATTGCGAAAGCCATTCGTTCGACGTATGAGGGACAGTCCATTTTAGAGCCAGAAGTGACTGGAAAAATCATGAATCGTATGCGTGCTGGTCAGGATACCGCACTTCACGAGCAATTAACTGAACGAGAAAAAGAAATTTTATTATTGATGGCAAAAGGGAAGTCGAATCAAGAAATTGCTAATGAATTGTATATTGCTTTAAAAACAGTAAAAGTACATGTGAGCAATATTTTAGGGAAGTTAGAGGTGCATGATCGTACGCAGGCTGTAATTTATGCATTTCAGAATAAGTTGGTAGAGTAGGATAATTCCTTAGCTTCAAGTTAGTTGTGAATACGTATTTTTAAGGTCTTTCTCATTTTTTGGGAAAGGCTTTTTTTAGTTGCCTTCATATAGTGGACAAAAGGAAAATAACTATTTGGTATGCAACCTATTGGAGAATCCTGCCTTAGACATTTAATGAAATTCTTATGTCTCTAAAAAAATGCTGGTTATATTCTATGAAACAATTTTTGTTTTCAGTTCTTTGGTACCGAAAAAGGTTAATAAAAATACATCGCGGGTACAATGAAAAGGTGAGTAAGGTTTAAGGAGGAATTTATTATTAAGCAAAAATATACAGCCATAACGGGAGCAAGTTCAGGAATTGGTTATGCAGCTGCCAAAAAATTTGCAAACCGAGGAAAAAATATAATCATTATAGCCCGCCGTGAAACGTTATTACATCAATTAAAGGATGAAATTTTGGAGGATCATCCTGAAGTCGATGTAGTGATTAAAGTCGCTGACTTATCTAATGCAACGGAAGTTATTCAGCTATATAAATCCTTAAAGCAATACCACATTGAAACATGGATTAATAATGCTGGGTTTGGTATTCATACACTGATGAAAGATGAAAATATCGAACGAGCACAAAATATGCTTCACTTGAATATCGAAGCGTTAACGATACTATCTACTCTTTATGTTCAAGATTATGCTAATGTAGAAGGAACGCAATTAATTAACATTTCCTCAACAGCGGGTTATAATATGGCTCCAACTGCGGTCATATATAGTGCTACGAAATTTTACGTTAGTTCCTTTACGGAAAACCTTGCCCTTGAGTTAAGAGAAAATGGTGCGAAAATGCAAGCTAAAGTATTAGCTCCTGCCGCAACAGAATCTGAATTTGCCAAAATTGCTAATAGCGATAAAGATTTTGATATGGACCAGGCATTTGATAAATATCATACCAGTGAAGAAATGGCTGATTTTTTGCTTCAACTATATGATAGTGACAAAATCGTAGGATCTGTTGTCTCGGAAGATTACTCATTTGAGTTAACGGATAATAAATTTCCGTATCTTGGTTGATGAATCGTTAACAGAATTAGATGTATATATGAAAAAGGAAGCTGTTAAGGGCTTCCTTTTTTGTATTTCATATAAGAAAAAAGTACAATTCAAAAAAACATCATATTCCTTTATAGCAATTTGGTCGTTTATTGCCGATCTCTAATTAATTTTGTTATAAAGATAGGTGGAACTAAATACTTTCTTTTTTTATGTATCCAAATTGTTCAGAAATTAACTTAGAAGTCATATTAACTTTTTTTACTAATTCAGTATTTACTCTATCAAGCGACACTCTATTAGTAGGACCTGATATACTAAAACTTGCTATTATATTACCTTTGTAATCATAAATAGGTGAAGCTATACAGCGAATTCCTTCTTCATTTTCAACATTGTCCAATGCATATCCTTGTACTTTTACTTTTTCTATTTCCTTCCTAAGCTTCTCTTGTGAGGTAATGGTTAGTGCAGTCCGTAATTCAAAAGTCATGTTATTAATAACTTCTTCAAAATAAATTGGATTCATGCCAGAAAGAAGAACTTTACCAACAGCAGTACAATAGAGGGGAGCCCGACTTCCGATTGTAGAATACATCCTGATGTTCTGATTCTTTTCTTTTTTATCTACATAAAGGACTTCCCCATTATTTTCCACACATAAATGAACCGTTTCATTAACATCTCTAGATAAATTAACAAGGTAGGGTTCTGCAACCTTAATTACATCCATGTTGTTTAACATCACACTTGTTAATTTTATTAATTGATTACCAAGCATATATTTTTCAGTTTCAGGATCTTGTTGAACATAACCTAAATTTACAAGTGTTGAAGTAATTCTATGTGTTGTACTTTTTGTTAAGCTAGAATTTTCAGCCAATACAGTTATTCTTAAACCATCGGGATTATTTGAAAGTACCTTTAAAATTGTAAAAGCACGTTCAATAGATTGAACGTTTGACATATTGTTCTCACCCTTTTCTTAAAGATATTGCTACCACTTAATAGTAGAGGATAAATTATCTTTTGTAAATTGAGTTTCGATTAGTAAGTTAAATATTCAATTTATTTTTAATTTTTGTATTGTTAAAAATGTAAGCGCTTGTTATAATTATTTGTGGAACTTGATTCCGTATTACGGAACAAAAAGAAAGATAAGGAGGTTTTAATAAGTAAGTTTTATACTTTAATGGTATCGCTTACATTAGATTCTCTGATAAGTAAAGAGAGGAGAGTAATTTTATGTTAAAGAAGAAGGTTTTAATAACTGATTGCGATCATGGAAATGTAGATGTTGAAAAAGAAACACTCGAAAAAGAAGGGATTTCTTTTGAATTGGAACAGTGTAATACAGAAGACGATTTAATTTCAAAAGGTAAGGGTTATGAAGTATTTATTAATCAGTATGCACCAATCACAAGGAGAGTTATAGAAAACTTACCTGATCTAAAACTAGTTGTCCGATATGGTGTTGGTGTGGATAACGTTGATACAGATGCAGCAACTGAACATGGTGTTCAGGTATGTAATGTTCCGGATTATGGAATGAATGAAGTAGCTGATCAAGCATTAGCGATGATGTTGAATTTTACTAGAAGTATATCTCTAATGAATAGTTATGTTCGTAAGGGGATTTGGGATTATCAAAAAAGTGTGCCTCTATACCGGCATAGTGAACAAACAGTAGGGGTTATCGGAGTTGGTAGAATCGGTAGTTCTTTTGCAAAGAAAGTAAAATCTTTAGGTTGCAGAGTCGTGGCTTACGATACGAAGTATTTAGACAATAAATCTAAAAAATCACCCGAATATATTGATGAATTCTTGTCATTAGATGAACTATTAGAGCAAGCCGATGTTGTTTCAATCCACTGTCCTTTAGATAAAGCACGCAATCTAATAGATGAAAAAGAGTTACTTAAAATGAAGCCAACAGCCTATTTAATCAACGTCTCTAGAGGTGGAATTATTAATGAAAAAGCTCTAAACAAGGCATTAACTAATCATTGGATCGCTGGGGCCGCAGTAGATGTTGCGGAGAACGAACCACTACAACCAGAATCAGCGTTACTAGAACATGATAATTTTATTTGTACACCTCATATGGGATGGTATTCAGAGCAAGCAGCATTAGAACTAAAAAGAAAAGTTGCAGAGGAATCTATTCGATATATGAATGGAGATCAAGTACATTACCCAATTAATTTCAAAAACGAAAAGGAGAGTATTCAATGAGGAAACTTAGAAAATCATTCTTAATGGTAGTTCTACTAACTTCTACTATCATGCTAGCTGCTTGTGGAAGTGATGATGCAACAGCAGATGGAGAAAGTGGAGACACAAAATTATTAAAGGTAGCATTTAATCAACCTGAAAGTCACCCACAATTTAAAGCGATGGAAGCTTTTGGCGAGAAGTTAAATGAATTAACGGATGGTCAATACGAAGTGGAGGTTTCTCCGAATGAGCTATTAGGTGCCCAAAGAGAGACAATTGAACTTGTTCAATCAGGGACAATAGACATGTCCATTGTCGGCGGAAGTTTGATGGAAAACTTTAACGAGGATTTTTCCGTATTTAATCTGCCATATGTATTTGATTCAGTAGAACATCAAATGTCTGTGGTTAACAACCAGGAAATTGTAGGTGACTTATATAAATCAGTCGAGGAAGACGGTATGACAGTTTTAGGTGCTTTTCATGGAGGAGTACGTAATGTTTATAATAATAAACAGCCTATACATACGCCAGAAGATATGGAAGCATTAAAAATTCGTGTTATGGAAAGTGATACAAACGTTAAAATGATGGAGTTAATGGGAGGAGTAGGTACTCCGATGGGGCAAGGTGAAGTGTATACAGCTATTCAATCAGGAGTTCTAGACGGTGGAGAAAATAACGAACTAGTCTATAATGACCTGAAACATGGAGAAGTAGCCTCTTACTATAGCTATACGCAACACTTGATGGTTCCAGATTATCTAATTATTAATTCAAATCTATTCAATGGGATGAGTGATGAACACAAAGAAATATTTAGAGAAGAATTATCTAAAGCAATCGATATGGAAGTAGATCAATTTGATGAGGATGTACAAGCTGCTAAAAAAGAAGCGGAAGAACAAGGTTCTGAATTTAACGATGTAGATATTTCTGTCTTTCAAAAAGAAGTAGAGCCTTTAATCCAAGAAAAATTGACTGCTGAAACTGCTAAAGAGTTATATGAGGAAGTAAGAACAGCAGTTGAATAGATGGAGTGATGTATATGGAAGCAGTAAAAAAAGCTTTAGATAAAACGCTTGCAGTCATTTGCATTGGATTATTTGGTTTTTTAGTATTGCTAGTTACTTGGCAAGTATTTACTCGGTTTATTTTGAATAACCCTAGTGTTTTCTCAGAAGAGTTAGCAAAATATTGTTTTGTATGGTTAGTTTTATTTGGTGCTGCATTTGTCTTTGGTGAAAGAGGTCATATGGCTGTTGAATTTATAAAGAATAAATTTCCGACTAAGGTTAAATTGATGATTGAGATTCTAATAGAAGTTATCACGATTCTATTTGCATTAACTGTACTCCTGATAGGGGGATATTTAGCTGTAGATGTAGCATGGAATCAGCTTTCTGCTTCACTACAAATACCGGTAGGATATTTATACGCAGGCATACCGATTAGTGGTTTATTTATTGTATTTTATTGTATATATAATATCACTAATATAATTAAGAACAACAAAACCATAGAACAGCTTTAGTTCTAATAGGAAGGAGATTACTATATGGATATAGCTGTTCAAGCAGGATTAATTCTCCTAGTGGGTATTGTGTTTCTACTCATTATAGGGGTACCAATAGCAATTAGTGTAGGAGTAAGTTCTGTTCTTGCTATGTTTACAATACTAGAGTTTGATAATGGTCTTCTCACATCGGCACAACGAATGTTCACTGGTATTAATTCATTTACGTTGCTAGCAATCCCGTTCTTTGTGTTAGCAGGAGTAATTATGAATAATGGAGGCATAGCATCGAGATTAATCAATTGTGCGAAAATTTTAAGTGGAAAAATGCCTGGATCATTAGCGCATACAAATATTTTAGCTAATATGTTATTCGGTTCTATTAGTGGATCTGCTGTAGCTGCAGCTGCTGCAGTCGGAAGTACGATGGGAGAGCAACAAGAAAAGGAAGGGTATAAAAGAGAGTTTAGTGCAGCTGTAAATATAGGCTCAGCCCCAACAGGTATGCTCATACCACCTAGCAATATAATGATTGTCTTCTCACTTGTAAGTGGTGGTACTTCTATAGCGGCTTTATTTTTAGCCGGATACGTACCTGGACTATTGTGGGGGATTGCTTGTATTCTTGTAGCCCTCATTATTGCTAAGAAGAGAGGTTATAAAAGCCAAATAAAAATAAGTTGGAAACAAAAATTATTAGTGATATTGGATGCGTTACCAAGCCTCTTGCTTATTGTAATAGTAATTGGAGGTATAGTAGGCGGGGTGTTCACAGCCACGGAAGGATCGGCTATAGCAGTAGTTTATTCCTTACTATTATCATTTGTTTATCGGTCAATTAAGATAAGAGATTTACCAAACATTTTATTAGAAGCTACTAGAACAACTTCAATTGTGGTGTTTTTAATAGGTGTTTCTACCATTATGTCTTGGGTAATGTCTTTTACAAACATTCCAGGACTAATAGCAGATCTATTACTTTCCATTTCGGATAACATGATTATTATTTTATTAATCATGAATATCGTTTTACTTATAATTGGTACCTTTATGGATCCGACACCGGCAGTACTTATTTTTACACCCATTTTTTTACCTATCGCATTAGATTTAGGAATGGATCCAATCCATTTTGGGATTATGATGGTACTAAATTTAAGTATTGGAACAATTACTCCTCCTGTTGGACCAGTTCTATTTGTTGGAGCTAGAGTTGCTAAATTACCTATAGAAAATGTTATTAAGCCATTAGCACCATTCTTTCTTGTGACGATTGTCTTATTATTATTGGTTACTTTTGTTCCAGCTATATCTCTTTCTATTCCTAAATTATTTGGGGTATTAGATTAGAAATTATATTGTAGAAAATTAAATATTCAGATGGAAGGAAATGTGTTATGGATACAGTAATTTATGCTGGACCAAAGAATATTTTATTTCAGAAAAATCAAAACCCAACTCTAACCAAGGGTTGGGCAATTATAAAAACTTCATATGCTGGGATTTGTGGAAGTGATTTAAGTATATTTGCAGGCGTACATCCACGTGCAGAAGCCCCTTTAGTTATGGGACATGAGTTCTCGGGTACCATTGAAGAAGGTCACCCAACTTTAAAGAAGGGAACTAGGGTAACGGTTAATCCTTTATTGCGCTGTGGTGAATGTCATCCATGTCGAAATGGCTATAGCCATGTATGTGAGAACTTAAAGCTAGTTGGTATTGATTGTGATGGTGGAATGGGGGAGTATGTGAAAGTTCCTATACATAGCATCGTACCGTTGAAAGATAACATTTCAATGAAATTAGGTGCGCTAATTGAACCTGTTGCAGTTGCTGTGCATGCGATAAGACAAGGTAATTATATATCTGGTGATAGTGTAGTAATATTCGGAGCAGGAACCATAGGTCTTTGTGTAGCTTTAACTTTAAGATCTTATGGAGCAAAGAAGTTAATAATTGTTGAACCGAATAAATTACGTATAGAGAAGGCGAAAGAACTTGGTTTTCAAACGATTGATCCATTATCTGATAGTATAACGGAAAAAATATTAGAAGAAACCGGTAATGTTGGTGTAGATTATGTCTTTGATTGTGCGGGGCATCCTTCTGTAGTCGAAGCTATTACAGATGTTGTAAAAGTAAGGGGCAATATAATTGTTGTAGCTATGTATAAGCAACCCCCCATTCTTGATATGAGACAAGGAATGTTTAAAGAATTAATTATTAAATTTGTGCGAGTATATACAGATAAAGATTTTCAAATAGCGATTGACTTAGTAGGCGATCATAAGGAGTATGAAGAAATAATAACGCATGTCCTACAACCAGAAGAAGCCGAGAAAGGCTTTGAGTTATTAACAAGGCAAACAGATGCAGTGAAAGTAATGTATGAATTCAATAGGAGGCAATTGTAGTGAATGAATTGTTCGATTTGACAGGAAAAGTAGCTGTAATAACAGGTGGAAATAGAGGAATTGGGAAAAGTATTGCATCTGGGTTGGCTAGTGCTGGGGCAAATATAGTTATAATTGCTAGAAATGTTGGTGAAGACGTACTTCATGAAATAAGAAAAGAAGGGGTTGATGTGATAGGTATTAATTTTGACTTATCGAACTTTCAAGAGTACGAAACAGTGGTCCAAAAAGTAATAGCAGAATTTGGAAAAGCTGATATTTTAGTGAATAACGCTGGCGTACAAATTCGTCATCCATCTGTTGAATTTCCAAAGAATGATTGGGATGCTGTTATTGATATTAATACAAATGCTGTATTTTTTCTCTGCCAAGCATTCGGTAAACATATGCTAGAGAGGAAGAGTGGAAAAATTATTAATCTAGCATCGATGCTTTCATATGAAGGTGGTTATCTCGTGCCAGCTTATGCTGCGAGTAAAGGAGCTGTTAAGCAATTTACTCAATCTTTATCTAATGAATGGGCGGAATTTGGAATTAATGTTAACTGTATTGCACCGGGTTACTTTGAAACAGATATGAACACAGCAATTATTGAAGATGAGAAGCGTTACAATAGTATTTTAGAACGAATTCCTGCAGGTAGATGGGGGAAACCAGATGATTTAAAAGGTATCGCAATATTTTTAGCATCACGAGCATCTGATTATATGAATGGATTTACTGTAGCTGTGGATGGTGGATATTTAGGAAGATAATAATCTTAGGAAGGGGAATGTTAAAATGGAAATAAGATATGCAACAAATCCAAGAGATTTTAAAAATTATGATAATGAGCGAGTTAGAGAGGATTTTTTAATAAACAATCTTTTTGAAAAAGGAAATATAAATATGGTCTATTCTCACTATGATCGTTTAATTGTTGGGGGCGCTGTTCCAATAAGCTCTCCTTTACGGTTAGAAGATAAAGAAACGTTGAAAACAGAATTCTTTTTAGAGAGAAGAGAGGTAGGCTTCTTTAATATTTCAAATAGTAAAGGGAAAATTACTGTCGATGGTGAAGTATATGAGTTAGATCATAGAGATTGTTTATATGTAGGAAAAGGAAATAAAAACATTTTAATTGAAAGTATAGATTCAAATAATCCAGCAAAAATTTATATCGTTTCTGCAACTGCTCATAAGAATTATCCTACTCAAAAAAAATCTTTACAAGAAGCAACTCATAGACACTTGGGAGATGACGCCCAATCGAATAAACGAGATCTTTATCAATTTATACATGCAGATGGAATTCAAAGTTGTCAATTAATGATGGGGATGACTTTCTTATCAGAAAATAATATGTGGAATACCATGCCGCCGCATGTTCATGACAGAAGAATGGAGGCTTATTTATACTTTGATTTAGAAGAAGACGAAAAGATAATGCATTTTATGGGCAAGCCAAATGATACACGGAATATTATAGTATCAAATGAGCAAGCGGTTCTTTCACCACCATGGTCTATTCACTCAGGTGTTGGAACTAAAAATTATACATTTATTTGGGCAATGGCCGGTGAAAATTATACCTTTGATGATATGGATCATGTAGACAAGAACGAGCTAAAATAATATGAAGCTACTATAAGCCATTTGATAGAATAGTAACCTTATTTTTTGAACGTCTTCTCTATTGGTAAAGGTGTTTATTTAACTAATGAATATTTAAGATCGTCCAGGACTTGCTACTTATATCGACTGCTTTATCACAAATTAAATTACACTTAAGTTCGATTATAGCAGCAAGGTTTAGAGTTATGGTTGATATTAAACAATAGTAAATGGAAGGATAAAATAGTTCGCACCAAAAAAGTGTGGACTATTTTATTTGTACTTATCTATATTAGTAATATAAGTAAAACGGAATATTTTAAATACATATTAATGGAATATATGTAGGAATAAAGATGCATTTTGTGATTATTTTCTACTATTGATTTAATCATTTTTCCTAATTGTTTATACTTGTTTTAATAACAGAGTCTAAGAAATTATAACTATATTAATGTAAAGAGGGAATTGCTATGGATGCTTCTTTTCAAATAAGTCAGTTAACAAGTGAAATCTCAAATTATAATGCTACGATACAAGCAAATAATGAAAAAATTAATCGGCTTGAAAACTCGTATACAAAAATATTAGGAGATCAAGATGAACTCAGTATGCAAAAAGGAGAGGCTAATCGCCCTGAAATAACAACGGATTTATGGCATGGAAAACATGCCAATGACTTTATGAATAAAAGGGAAAGTATTAAAAAGGAATATAACAATATAATGAATAACGATGTTAACGTGCTACTTGATAATATTTCTGAGGCAATTAGGCAATTAAAGAGTACGAATGCAAATTTATCTAGTTTAATTGAAACGAATCAAAATAGGATTCGTACATTAAGACAAATGGAGGAGGATTGATTATGCCAGAGATTAAAGTTGACCCGGATAAAGTAACACCTATATTAAACAATTTAAAAAGAAAAACAGAAGATTTAGAAACTAGCAATCCAAATCCGACATTTTCAACATCTGATTTAGACTTACTAATAAAGATTCAGTCGATTGAGGAAAACTACTATTCTACATTAAATAATTATAAGGATGCACTGATTAAAGTAGAATCCAGTGTAGATGAAGCTGTTCAAGCTTACGTAGAAACTGATGAAAATCTTGCGAAACAAATAGGACCTCTTCCTGTTAAATAAAAAGAACTGTATCAAGTGGATAAGGAGTTTATACAATGAAAGTAATCAAAGTTGATGAGGTTATAGGTGGTTTAGAAAAGATCATTGATATAAAAACAAAAGAAAAAGAGCAAATTCTAAGCATCCGTGATGGATTGAATAAGATAATAGATCTTAATGATGCGTTGAAGGGAGAGGGAGGAGATGCAATTAAAGAACATTTTATGACATTGCACTTTCCTGCTGTCACTCTATTTAACTTGTTTTTGGAAGAGTATATCAAAGTATTGGAGCAGATAAAGAAATTAGTTCTTTCATTTGAAAATGAGAACGGTGTTGTGCGTGAAGAGTTTATAGAGAGTGATATAAAGAATGGTTTAACGAGATTAGAAGATTTAACACATGAAATTGTAAATGATATTAACAGTCATTATAATGAAGTCAGTGACTTGGTCCCTAATAGTTCTGTGAGAACATCTCAATTTGATTATCAAATAGCAAGTACACGAACTGTACTAAGCGATACACTAACTAAATTTGCTGATCTGGATGAGAATAGCACTTCAAATTTACAAAGTTCCTCAGCTTCATTGGATGAAATATCAGCTTTTATTTCAAAGATTAAGGGCTGGACTAAAAATGGGGTGTTTTTAACTTCATCTCAGATTGAAGAAGTAGAAGATTATTTCTTAGAGTCAAATGTAATACAAGATATGATTGATAGTGCAACCAAACTATCCGTTGAACAAGGAGATTCGACTATACAAGGAGAGATAGCAACCTGGTTATCTAATTTAGGTAAGTTCAATGGTGCATATAATGTAGCGAAAGGCGCTCTTGCTTTTCAAATTTTAAATAGCGGTATGCTTACAATGGAGAAAGACGGTAAAGGAAACTTTATTGTAAGAGCAACCGATGCTTGGACACAAAACAAGAGTGGAAAATATAATTCAAAATTAGCAGAGAGAGTCTACAAGTTATTGCAATATGGAGACAAAAATTCCATTAATCCTTTAAAACGTTATATTGGAAAAGCGGGTAGATCTCCTAGTGGTGTACTTAGAGAAATTATAGGCTTAAATAGTGCTACGAACAGAATAGGTTTTGGGAAAATAGCAGATAGTTATTCTTCTAGTGTTTTAGTATTTGATAAAAATGAACTAAAGAATTATGGAATGAAAGTGGATGTTAAAGGAACCGCAAATCAATTATCAACACAAGGTGGTTTAGCTAAATTTGCTAAAAGAATTCCTTATGTTGGAATAGCGTTTTCCATTGGTACGAATTCAGGGGAGTATTATAGTGATGAAAATAAACATAAATCGGGTGCTGAAAAAACAGGAAGGTTTGCAGCAGGCATAGGTTTAGATGCAGGGGTTGCAGGGGTTACGACGGTAGGTGCAGGTATAGGGACATTGATTTGTCCAGGAGTCGGTACTATAATAGGTGGCGCAGTTGGAGCCGGAGTTGGTATTGTCGGTTCATGGCTTGCTGAAGATACTGTGAAAGATTGGGGAGAAAGTGCTGGTCGTTGGGTTGATGATCGTTATGAAGATGTAAAAGATTGGGGTAATGATGCTGTAGATTGGGTTGAAGAAAAATCAGAAAAACTAGTATCCAGTGTAGGTGATTTTGTTTCCGGTATTTTTAATTAATTTTTAGGACGGGGAGCTATCGATGTGAATAATCAATATCAAGAAAAAATATTCTCTATAGGTTCTGGGATTAAATCCTTTGTGAAATTAAATATAGTACTATTTCTTATCGTACTTATGTTCTTTATTAATTATTTTGCATGGAACGACGATAGTAAAGTTTCGATATTTATATTTATAATTTTTTCGGAACCATTTATCATTTTATATTCAACAATAAATTGCTTTAAACCTTATGAAAAAATTAAAAAAATAGAATTTGATAAAGAACAACCAAAAGAGTGGATTGCATTATCGATTGTGATAATCTTCCTATCATCGTTTTCACTAATTTTCTTAGGTGCAAATATTCCTTATCCAAGTACAATAATTTTCTTGATATTAATGACAAACTTCATGGTTGCCCTTTACTCTGTGTTTTTTCATCCAGTTGCGATAGGGTTTTATGAAGCGAATGTCTATTCTGAGAAATCAACAGTATTTGATTACATTTTCAAATACATAGCAATTTTCTTTTCAGGAATAAATTATTATGTACAAATTACATTATTAAAGCTGCCACTGTTTATAAATAAATTAATAGCTATTGTTTTTGTTTTGTTATTATTGTGGCAAGCATTTGGTGTAATAGGATTGTTTGAGTGATAAATTAATATGAAAATCTGATTTGTGTAATTAAAGGAGGGCAAACGATGCAAAGAACAGAAGAAATTAGACTTTCCATGCATGAATTTGTTTCTGCTCTTGCACTGTGTGGTTATGATTCAATGGCTAGACAAGTGATAAATGAGCAGGAATTAATAAAAAATGAAACTGAATTTACTCGTTTCATAGATGAAACGGAAACGAAACTAAAACAGAAAGGCTATTGGGATGATAACAGAGAATCCAATCTAGCGAAAGGATTAGAGGATTTGCTTTATCTACTTGTCCATTCAAAGAAAAAAGTTCGTTGCATTCAGATGCGAGAAAAACAAGTTTTGATTATTCATTCGTTAAACAACAATAATGCACTTCTTCAAAGAATACAGACGGGGGAGCATACATTTTCATTCCATCACAGTGGAGATGGATTTTATGATATTCTTCGTAATCATTATGGAATGGCGAATATCGAAATTAACGTGGAGGGATGGCAACCAATACAAATGACAGATGAGATGTTTGATGAATTACATACTACAGATCCTGAAATTTTACATGCAATGAAAGAAGATGAAAATCAAGCTATTCCATTGCGTGAATTCGTAAGTGATTTTTTGAAAAACGGTCAAGAATTCGATAATATTTCTTTTATGGTATCCAATTATGTAAAAGACCAGTCAGAGTTTGATGAAGTTCAATTCTTGTTACCGGCTAATAATTATATTTGGCACTTGAATTATGAAAACGTGGAAATAAAGAAGGAAGTAGTTCTTCAACCGATTCCTGTACAATCGTATTTTGAGGAAATTGATAAGGCTATGAAAAAGTTTTTAAATGAATAATTTCCATTAAGACTATCATTTTTGAAGTGATCGAAATGAAAAAAGAGTGTTCTCATTCGAACACTCCAAAAAAATACTATAAATCTCTCTCTTATATGCTAAACTCTTATCGTCACGCCGCTAATCCGTCACGCCGATAAGAGCTATAGCTGGATGCTAGAAAAATTGAACTAAATTAAGGAATAGATGAAGTGTGCAACTCCATCTTCAGTATTTGAAAGGGTAATTTCATTACAATAATCTTGTATTTCTTTAGGAGCATTCCCCATTGCTGCACTTCTTCCAGCTAGTTTTAACATAGATATATCGTTAAAGCTATCACCTACTGCAGCTGTATTGGTTAAATCTACATTCAACTTATTTGTAAGCATTTTAAGTGCATTTCCTTTTGAAGCATTCTTGTGCTCTAGTTCAAAGTTATTTTGAGCAGATTTTACAATTGATAAACCCTCAAACTGCTCAAAATGTGCCCAACCTTTTTGAAGTTTCTCTTGGTGAAATGAAAAAGCCAGAACATTATAAAAGTCAATATCATAATCAATCAAATCTTGATAAGAATCGATAACCGAAAAACCATATTGACTAAATTGTTTATTCACAGCTGCTTGAAGATCATCGATGCTAACTTCTTTATTTGCACTAATTACCTTGTCTATTTCAACGGCTAAAAGATCTCTGCCTTTTTTAGGAGTAAATATAGATTGGTTACTAAGAATTTCGTAATAAAAATTTTCTTGCTCCAGCCAACGGAGAACATCAATAGCATCATTCTTGTTTATGGATGTAGAATGAAATAATTCTCCATTTGGTCGATGTATCGTTGCACCATTCGCACCAATAATCCAGGTATTTATTCCAGTTGTTTCAAAAATAGATTGAACGTCAAAATGTGCTCTCCCAGTAGCAATTACTACTTCTACTCCGTTGGCCTGAGCAGATTTAATCGACTCTAAGTTTGTCTTACTGATTTCATTCCGTTCGTTAAGTAGTGTACCATCTAAGTCTACGGCAATTAAATTCACCATATCATTCATCTCCTTGATCATTAATCTCTGCTGTTAAAAGTTCAACATGATGTTTATGCAGCAATTCCCTAAATGCTTGTGGCGGTGTTTTATCTGTAATTAATAAATCAATATCTTGTAAATCCGCAAATCGGAAAAAATCCGTATTTCCTAATTTAGTATTGTCAGCTAATGCGATTACCTGCTTAGCCTGTTGTATCATTTTTCTTTTCACTGCACCATCTTCTTCATGTGCAATTGTTAATCCACTTTCAGAGATACCTACAACTCCAATAAAAACTTTATCTACATTGTATTCGGAAAGTTTATCTATTACAGAAGAGCCATATACATATCGATGCTCTTTTTCCAAAATCCCACCTAACAACTGAATATTGATATTTGAATTAGAGGATAATACTTCTGCTTGATTAATAGAATTGGTGATTATCGTACATTCGGTATTGTTAATATGCTCAGCACATGATTGTACTGTAGTTGAAGCATCTAAGATTATCCTGTCACCCGGATAAATTAACGATGCTGCTTTTTTACCAATCACCTTTTTCTCATCTGAAACAATGTTTAGTCGATGGGAGTAATTTTTAATTTCTGTATGGATGGAAGGGAGGAGAGCTCCACCACGAGTGCGCACAATTTTGCTTTCTTCTTCAAGCTTCACCAGATCTCTACGCGCAGTATCTCTCGATATATTGAAAAGTGAACATATTTGTTCAACGGAAATTCTTTTATTTTCTTTTAAATAATCCAATATAGATAACAATCTTTCTTCTTGATACAAAGAAATCTCCTCCTTTTAAGTAATTATACAATAAAATTAAGTGTTTGTAATTATAAATAAGCAAAAATAAGTAATTTTATAAGATTGGATATAAATTTATAATATAGCTTCGTTGTAAAAACCAAAATAAGCCTAAAGTTTGTGAGAAGTAGAAAAGAGAGCAGTTGTAAAAAACATAACTTACTTATAATCCGAAGAAAGTAGTGAATAAAGTGGCTCTAAAAACGAAAAAAGCCTTATAATCCGAAGAAAAGTAGTGAATAGAGTGGTTCTAAAAGCTATAATTCTTTAGAAATCAAAATAAACAGAACAAAGTTAAATCTAAAATAAGTTGGAAAACAAAATGCCCTGGTTTGCATTTAATAGCAAACCAGGGCTAACTAGCAAGCAGATTTACGTAATTAATCCCAAAATATTTTTGTGATTAATTATATAACTCTCTGTGAATTATTCGAGATTTGCGTGCTTGCCGTACATGGTCTGAGAATCTAATCCTTTTTTGTTCATAAACTTCAGAATTAGAGCATCGTAAAATAACATCATTGTTTGCTCAAAAAGAGAGCCCATTGGTTGGATAGTTTGGTAATTATTTTCTGTGTGATTTTTCGTAGCTCCGGGTAAATGAACTACAATATCTGCTAACTTTCCAATTGTGGATTCCGGTGCAGTAGTTACTACCGCAACCGTGCCCCTAAAGTTTTTGGCTTTTTCAGCGATGGAAACTAAGGTTTTTGTTTCTCCTGAACCTGATCCGATAATTAACAAGTCGTTTTCTTCTAAATTAGCAGTTACGGTTTCTCCCACTACATATGCATCAATTCCCATATGCATCATTCTCATCACAAAAGATTTTCCCATAAACCCAGATCTTCCGGCACCAGCGACAAAAATTTTATTAGATTCTGTGATACTATCTATTAATTTCTCTGATTCATTATCAGAAATTAACCGGATTGACTGGCTTAATTCCTGTATGATTTCAGAAGCATACTGTGTTGTTTTCATTATTTATCACTATCCTAATTGGATTAATTCTTTCATTTCACGAGCAACGGCTTGTTTATCTTCTTTGCTTGTGATTCCGCCACCTACAATGATGAGGTCGGGTTGGTGCTTAATTACTTCTGTAAGTGTTTCTTGCTTGATTCCGCCTGCGATAGCTGTTTGGGCTTGTTTAACAACACTTTTAATGGTTGCAAGATCTTCAAAAGAGTTCTTACCTACAGCTTGTAAATCATAGCCAGTGTGTACACAGATGTAATCTACACCTAGTTCATCTAATTCTTTTGCACGTGTTTCAATATCTTTTACGGCAATCATATCGACAAGGATCTTTTTGTTATGTTTTTTTGCTTCTTCCACGGCTCCTTTGATCGATTGATCTTCGGCTGTACCAAGAATTGTAATAATATCAGCTCCTGCTTGAGAAGCTTGACTTACTTCATATCCAGCTGCATCCATAATTTTGAGATCAGCTAATACCGTTAAGTTCGGGAAAGCAGCCTTCATTTCTTTTACTGCTTTAAGTCCTTCATTAATAACGACGGGTGTGCCAATTTCTACGATGTCAATATATGATTCAACTTCCTTTACTAATTCGATTGCTTCTGGAATGTTGACAAGATCTAATGCTAGTTGTAATTTCATATTGAACTCTTCCTTTCTTTGGTTAACTTTAAAGTATGATGTCCATTATAAGTTCTAACTATCATGAACGGAAGTACGCACTTTTAACTCATATAGTGACAAAAAGTATACTGTAAAAATCAGGATTATTTGTTGCAAATAAAAAACCATATACATTTGTACATGGTTGATTATGTGTTATTCGTTGAATTTTCTTTAGAACGATCTAGATGGTCTTCTAAAAAATCTTTGTAATCTTTACCCCAATCATACATTGCTTCTAATATCGGCATTAATGTTTCTCCTCGTTCCGTCAGCGAATATTCTACTTTCGGAGGTACGACGGGATAAACTTCACGATGAACAATAAAGTCAGATTCTAATTCTCGAAGCTGATTTACGAGCATACGCTGGGTAATATTAGGCATGAGTGATTTCAACTCGTTAAATCGCTTCGTACCTTCTTTTCCTAAATACCAAAGAATTAGCATTTTCCACTTACCGCCAATTACTGCTAATGTTAATTCTTTTTCACAGTTGAAATCTCTATTGCAAACATGTCCCATGCTTTTTCTCCTTTCAAAATAACGATAGCTATCTGAACGATTGTAAAAAATTATATCGTTTATATTTGTGTGCATCAAATAAGAGGAATTATTTAAATGTTCATAAAATAAAATATTCAAAGTATAGAACATTGGTAAAACTATTAAAATCAAAGTAAACTTACCTATATTTTCAAGCGGAAATATGTTAATCTAACGTTGTGAATTAAATAGAACACTGCAGTATTGTAGGAGAGGTTCGCGATTTAAATCCCTCTATAAAAAACTAAGGAGATAAACAACACGCTTCTTTGTGTTGTTTTTTTTGATTGTATGGACTGTGAAAGTAAAACGGTCACTCATCAGCAAACATTATTTTCTTCTTCTTTTTTATATGGGATGGATTCATATTTGAGGAAAAGAGAGGAGAAATAATATGTTTAAAAAGCCGAAAGTTTCTATTGTTCAACAAATAAGGGGGAGATTGAAATGATGCAACAAATATATCCTGTTATCCCCCATTCGTATGCTTATGAACTTAATAAGGATTTTCATTTTTCAGCAGCTCATTATATTCCACAAGATCAAGCAGGTAAGTGTCAACAAATGCATGGACACACGTATTTTACAAATATAACAGTTGTTGGAGATGAACTCGATGAAACTGGATTTTTAGTAAATTTTAAACAGATTAAGGATTTGATTCATAAACGCTTTGATCATGGAGTAATCAATCATGATTCTGCTTTTTCAGATGAACAAGCAATTGACTTTCCAACCACAGAAGTAGTCTCTCGTAAAATTTATGAAATCATTCAGGATTATTTAGATGGTTTGCAAAATAAACCGAAATGTATACAGGTTTATTTACGAGAAACTCCTACTAGTTACTGTATCTATCGTCCGAGAGGGGAGAAATCAACATGAAGATTCCTGTTTTAGAAATATTCGGTCCTACTATTCAAGGGGAAGGTATGGTCATTGGCAGAAAAACGATGTTTGTGCGTACTGCAGGCTGTGATTATTCCTGTTCTTGGTGTGATTCTAAATTTACATGGGATGGATCGGAAAAAGACTCGATTCAAATGTTGGAACCAGCAGAAATTTTTGATTCTTTAAAAGAAGTAGGAGGCAACAAATTTGGCCACGTAACGATTTCAGGTGGAAACCCTGGATTATTGAAGCAAATAGATAGTTTGGTCGATTTATTGCATCAACACCAAATAGAAGTCGCTCTGGAAACACAGGGAAGTAGATGGCAAAATTGGTTTACAAAAATAGATGATCTAACATTATCTCCTAAGCCACCAAGTTCAGGAATGAAAATTAATTTTACTACGCTTGATTACATTATTGAGAGATTACATAAGGAACAAGATGGACATTTTAGTTTGAAAGTCGTTATTTTTGATGAAGAGGATTTGGCCTACGCAGAACAAATACATGAAAGATATCCATCTGTTACATTATTTCTACAGGTAGGAAATGATAATCTAGAAGCGAATGAGAATGAAAGCTTATTATCTGATCTATTGGAGAAATATGAGAAATTGATCGATCGTGTGATGGAAAATAAGTTACTTAAGGATGTTCGAGTATTACCACAATTACACACTTATTTGTGGGGGAACAAGCGGGGGGTTTAATCCTATATTAAAAAACAAGGAACCGATGTTGCCAGCGTTCCTTGTTTTTAAATTCATGCGAATCTATTTAAAGAAAAATGGGA
This sequence comes from Oceanobacillus kimchii X50, assembly GCF_000340475.1. NCBI lineage: Bacteria > Bacillati > Bacillota > Bacilli > Caryophanales > Bacillaceae > Oceanobacillus > Oceanobacillus kimchii. The sequence goes on along the minus strand of NZ_CM001792.1, from coordinate 2,915,540 downwards.
TATATCCAAACTAGTTTTTCCTCGAATGGCTAATTGACTCAATAATTCTCCTACGCCGCTGCTAAATTTGAATCCGTGACCAGAGAACCCACAAGCGACTAGTACATGTTGATAGTTTGGAAGTCGATCTATGATGAAATTGCCATCTGGTGTATTCGTATAAGTGCATACTTTTCCTTGTCTATGCTGTAATTCAGGAGACATATATCGATGAACAAATTGGCTGACATCTTGTTCGTCTTCGGAATATGTACCAAATTTTTTCAAAGGTTCATCTGCCTTCACAGGTTGGCCACCATCATGTCTGCCAACTTTTATACCAGCTTTATCAATACTCGGGAAGCCGTAATATGTTTCGTTTCCATTATCAAAGGACCAAGCAGGAAAGATATCAGAATGATAAATAGATTCGGCTGCTGAGAACCACGAGAACGTTTTACGTATTGGAAATAACGGAAGCTGATAGCCAAGTAAGGATAGGATTTGATTCGTTCCTTTCCCAGCAGTTATGATAAGCTGTTTTGCTTTAATCGTATTACTAGATGAATGAATTGTGATGCGTTGATTCGTTACATCCAAACGGTGAATACATGTATTTGTATAAATTGTAGCGCCAAGTGCTGTAGCAAGTTCTCGATAAGTCTGAAGGGCATTTTCACTCATTAACACTCCAGAATTAATTTCATAAACCCCCATTAAATGATTTGGTAAGTGATATCCTGGCCATCTATTATTTATTTGCTCTGCTGATAGAATCTCAGTTTGTAAATTATATTGACGAGCAGATTGTATCACATTATGTAAAAATACAGAATTCTCCGGTCCTATATTTAATACACCTGTTTGGTGGAACACATCTTGATTAAACGTTTGATTAAGGTCGTTCCACAATTCTTGCGACCTCAATGCCAAAGGTACATATGCTGCGCCCTCACCATATGCATGTCGTATAATACGGGTTTCTCCATGATGAGAACCTTCTGTATGAGGTGGATCATTCGAGTCAATAAGTGCTACCGTTTTTCCAGCTTTTGAAAGATAGTATCCTGCTGATAATCCCATTGATCCTGCTCCAATAATTGCAATGTCATAAATCAAGATTAACCCATCTCCTTTACTATGTGTACGAACATTTTAATGGATGTTGGTTTAGGATTCAATTTAAGAATTTGAATGTATTCTAAATATGCGAAAAATGTTTGATTTTATAAATAAAACGGCAATAAAAAGTAACTGACTTGAAGAATAACTGAATTACTTAGTGCATAGAATATTTCGTAATAAGAAATTATATTTGAAATACGAATGTTACTCTTTTTAATCTCCATTGCTAACGGATAATTTTTTTGCAGGAATAACATTCAATGGAGGAAGAACGAATCTCCACTCATTGAAGGAAGCTTTACTTTAATCTATTTCTTTTATAGTTTCCCCTTTAATTAAATCTGGTTGATAATAATGCTCTTTAGGTAAGTCTTTCTTTCCTTGTAATTTCCTAATAACCCAGTCTGCTGCATCATTTCCCATTTGTTCTTGGGGGTGCGTCAAGGTTGTAAGTTTGATATTCGCATTTTGAGCAATATATGAATTGTCCTGTCCAATAATAGATAATTCCTCTGGGATGGATATCCCGAGCTGTTTACATAAATTGGCAACAACTAAACCAACCTCATCGTTATAGCATACAATTGCAGTTAAAAAATCTCTATTCTCACTAATAAAATCTTTTAAGTCATTAGATAAGTTTGCTTTTGTTTCTGTATTGTAAGAGAACACATTTTCAGGTTGAAAACGCAATTTTGTTTCTCCAAGAGCTTTAATATACCCTTTCATCCGGTACTTTCCTTGTAAATCATCCTCTTTTGAAATAAGACCAATCTGTCTATGTCCTTTTGAAATCAACTCTTTGGTTGCGAGATAACTGGATTGTACATCATCTAAACGTAAAAATGGTACATCCAATTCTTCATAATAAGCATTAATCATAACGAAAGGAATATCTTGCTCCATAAGTAATAAATAATAGGATATATTTGGGTTATATAAATTACTCTTCGTTGGTTCAACAATTAAGCCATCTACTCCATAAGATAGCATCATCTCTAATGCTTTTTTTTCTTGTTCTACATCATTGTTTGTACTAGCTAATAGTAAAGAATAATTATCTTCATTTAGTCTACGTTCAATGCCTCGAATAATCGATGGAAAAATATAATCAGAGATGTAAGTCGTAATTACACCAATTGTTTTTTTGTTACTAGTATTTCCGCTAAGTTTAGATTGATAAAGGTTGCTTACATAAGTGCCGGATCCTTTTTCACTTCGTAAAAACCCTTCATTAGACAATTCTAGAATAGCTTTACGGACAGTGTGACGACTTACATTATACCTATGTTGCAAGGCGGATTCTGTAGGAATTTTTTCTAATACATTGTATTCTCCTGAAATAATTTTACTTTTCATATCGTCTATGATGACTTGATACTTAGGTTTCATGAATAACACTTCCTTTTTGTTCGTGCCTGAACGTCCTGTTGAGATACTTGTATGTACATATTTTGACATAGTTTCGAAGTGTTGAAAAGAAGATAGCTGTTTCTAGATATCAAATGAAGGTTTAGAGAATTAATTTTTTCTAGAAATAGAAAGCTGAATAAATAACTTGTTCGTATATATTTATTTGTGTTTGACAAATGTACGCACAAGTTTTAAACTGTACTTAATCAGAGTGAATAAATACCACGAATTAAAAAGAAAGCGCATAATTTTTCATATTAATTTATGAAGACGCTATCAGAGGGGAGATTAACTTGGAGAAAAATCAAGCACAAATCAAAGAGTTGATTGCTAAGGGTGAAACGTCACTTGGTATCGAATTTGGTTCTACTCGAATAAAAGCAGTTTTAATAGATAATGAATTTGGAACAGTAGCTTCTGGTAGTTTTGAATGGGAAAATGATTTAGAAAATGGTTTTTGGACGTACAACTTAGTTGATATAGTAACAGGACTACAGACAGCTTATAGTGAAATGAAACAAAATGTAGAGCGAGATTATGGCATTACTATCCGTACGATAGGTTCTGTTGGAGTGTCTGCAATGATGCATGGATACATGGCCTTCGATAAAACTGGAGAGCTATTAGTGCCTTTCAGGACATGGCGCAATTCAACAACAACTGTTGCAGCAGAAGAACTAACGGATTTATTCCATTTCAATATTCCAGAAAGATGGAGTATTGCTCATCTTTATCAAGCGATATTAAATGAGGAAAAACATCTCCCTCGTATTGACTTAATTACAACTTTATCCGGTTTTATTCATTGGTTATTAACTGGAGAAAAAGTGATTGGTATTGGTGATGCTTCTGGGATGTTTCCAATAGACAAATCAACGAAAGACTATAATCAGCCAATGATGGAACTATTTAATAAAAAAATTGATAGTAAACAGTACCCGTGGCAATTGAATGACATCCTTCCAAATGTTCTTAACGGGGGAGAAGAGGCAGGTAAACTAACTCAAGTTGGAGCGGAAATTCTTGATAAATCAAAAAATCTACAACCAGGAATACCGTTTTGTCCACCCGAAGGTGATGCGGGTACGGGGATGGTCGCTACCAATAGTGTAAGGAAGCGCACAGGAAATGTCTCTGTAGGAACTTCGGTATTTGCCATGATTGTGATGGAAAATGAACTTGAGAATGTTTACCCGGAAATTGATATGGTGACGACACCGAGTGGTAGCCCAGTTGCAATGGTTCATGCCAATAATTGCTCGAGCGATCTCAATGCCTGGATTGGTTTGTTCCGTGAATTTTATGAAGCGATGGGGCAGACTGTGGATACAGATCAATTATTTGAAGTAATGTTAGGGGAAGTGATGAAAGCGGATCCAGATGGTGGTGGTTTACTTAGTTACGGATACCTTTCAGGGGAAAATATTACAGGAATAGAAAAAGGGCGACCGTTATTTGTCCGCTCTCCGGAAAGTAATTTTAATCTAGCAAACTTTATGCGAACACACCTATTTACAGCATTTGGTGCTTTGAAAATTGGAATGGATATTTTGACGAAAGAGGAAAAGGTTTCAATTGATTCCATCCTAGCACATGGTGGCTTATTTAAAACGCCATTAGTAGGGCAGAAGATTGTATCTGCTGCTATGAATGTCCCAGTATCTGTTATGGAAACAGCTGGAGACGGTGGAGCATGGGGAGTTGCGATTCTAGCTTCTTACATGAGAAATAGACAACAAAATGAGAGTTTAGAAGAATTCCTTGATGGAAAAGTCTTTAAAAATGCATCTGCGAAAGAAATTTATCCTGATGGAATAGATGTGGAAGGCTTTGAAAAGTTTATGGAACGTTATAAAAAAGGTTTAGCCATAGAAGAAGCTGCAGTAGACAATTTTAAAGAATAAATGAGATAGGAGGATCCGACATGTTAGAACAGTTAAAAGAAGAAGTCTTTCAAGCAAATTTAGATTTGCCTAAACAGGGCCTTGTTAAATATACATGGGGAAACGCTAGTGCCTTTGATCGTGAAAGTGGTTTGTTTGTCATAAAACCTAGTGGTGTTGATTACGAAACAATGAAAGCCAGCGATATGGTTGTTGTTGATTTAGAAGGAAATGTTGTCGAAGGGGAACTAAATCCTTCATCTGATACAGCAACTCACGCTGTCCTTTACAAACGTTACCCTGAACTAGGTGGCATTGTTCACACGCATTCTACCTGGGCAACTATCTGGGCTCAAGCAGGTCTTGATGTACCGGTGATGGGAACTACACACGCAGATACCTTTTATGGTGCGGTACCTTGTGCTCGATTTTTGACTCAAGAAGAGATTGACCGTGGGTATGAGGCTGAAACAGGACATGTAATTATAGAAACTTTTGAAGAACGTGGACTAGATGTGTTAGAAATCCCAGGTGTTTTACTTCATGGTCATGCACCGTTTACTTGGGGTAAAGATGTTAAATCAGCAGTTGTAAATAGCGTGGTACTAGAAGAAGTGGCAAAAATGAATTTGTTTGCTCGCGAACTAAACCGGTTTGCACCGGAATTGCCGAATCGGATTTTAGATAAACACTATTTACGTAAGCATGGTGGAGATGCTTACTACGGACAAAAATAATAGAGCGATACAATTAAACTATGAAAAGAGGATGAATATGTTAACGATAAAAGATAAAGAATTTTGGTTTATAGTTGGCTCTCAACAATTATACGGAGAGGAAGCTTTACTAGAAGTGAAAGCGCAAGCACAAACAATTACAGATGCGTTAAATAAAAGTGGTGCTTTGCCATATCCGATTATTTTAAAAGATTTAGCTATTAACGCTGATCAAATTACCAATGTGATGAAAGAAGTGAACTATCGAGATGAGGTTGCGGGTGTCATTACATGGATGCACACATTCTCACCTGCAAAAATGTGGATTCGTGGAACAAAACTATTACAAAAGCCTTTACTCCATTTAGCGACACAGTTTAATGAAAGTATACCATGGGATACCATTGATATGGATTTCATGAATTTAAATCAATCAGCACACGGAGATCGTGAGTATGGATTTATCAATGCAAGATTAAATAAACAAAATAAAATTGTAGTCGGTTATTGGGGTAAATCTGAAGTGCAACGCCAAATTGCAGAATGGATGGATGTTGCAGCAGCATATAATGAAAGTTTCAATATTAAAGTTGCTCGATTCGGTGATAATATGCGTAACGTTGCGGTTACGGATGGAGATAAAATTGAAGCACAAATTCAATTTGGTTGGACAGTAGACTACTTTGCAATTGGTGATTTAGTTCAATATGTCAATGCTGTAAAAGAAGAAGAAATTGATGCATTATTTGCAGAGTACAAAGATTGTTACGAGTTTGATTATGGAAATTACAGTAAAGAAGCTTGGGAGGCAAGTGTCAGAGTCCAAGCAAGTTACGAAATTGCCATTAAACGTTTTCTTGATGACGGTGGTTACAATGCCTTCACATCTAACTTTGAAGACTTGTATGGGATGAAGCAACTTCCTGGGCTTGCAGTTCAACGATTAATGGGACAAGGTTATGGATTTGCTGGTGAAGGCGACTGGAAAACGGCAGCTCTTGATCGTTTATTAAAAGTAATGAGTCATAATCAATCTACTGGATTTATGGAGGATTACACGTATGAGTTAGCTGAGGGTAAAGAGGCTATCCTTCAATCACATATGCTTGAGGTAGATCCAACCTTAGCATCCAGTAAACCGAAGATTACTGTTTTTCCTTTAGATATTGGTGATCGCGAAGATCCTGCCAGACTAGTATTTGATGGAAAAGCTGGAGACGGTATCGTTGTCTCAATGGCTGACTTTGGTACGCATTTTAAACTTCTTATTAATGAAGTTACAGCGTTTGAGCCAACTACTTCTGCTCCAAACCTGCCAGTAGCTCGTGTACTTTGGGAAGTAAAACCAAATTTCCAAGATGGGGTGAAGGCATGGATAGAAAATGGTGGAGGTCATCATACAGTTGTGTCATTGAATTTAACTACAGATCAAATTGTGTCTTACGCTAAACTTGTAGGTTTGGATTATATAATTATTAAGTAATATAAAAAACATCCAGGGAAGTAACCCTTCCTTGGGTGAATATAGTAATTTAAATAAAAAAATAAATGCAGCTTAGATAGTAGACAGAAAACCCATATTTATAGAAAATATGAAAGCGTTTAATATATCGAAAATAGATTATCTTTAATTTTGTTAGCGTTTTATTAGTGGGACTTCTGAGTTTAAGCATTATAGGAGTGAATGTTAATGATTCAAGAAAAGAAAATATCAAGTAAGTTCATTTATTTTTTTGGGGCTTTTGGTGGTATTCTCTTTGGTTATGATATTGGTGTTATGACAGGGGCTTTACCTTTTCTACAAAGCGATTGGAATCTTCAAAACGATCCTACTGCAATAGGGTGGATTACGTCTTCGTTAATGCTAGGTGCTATATTTGGGGGTGCACTGTCTGGTCAAATATCTGACCGTATAGGAAGACGTAAAATGATTTTAATAGCTTCTATTATATTTGCGTTAGGTTCGATAATGGCAGGGATATCCCCTCATAATGGTATTTTATTCATGATTGTTTCACGCATTATATTAGGACTTGCTGTTGGAGCTGCTTCAGCTTTAGTACCAGCATATATGTCTGAGATGGCGCCTGCGCGTCTACGTGGACGTCTATCAGGAATTAATCAAACGATGATTGTTTCAGGAATGTTGCTGTCGTATATTGTTGCGTTTGTATTAAAAGATTTGCCGGAAACAATGGCTTGGCGATTAATGCTTAGTTTGGCAGCGGTACCAGCGTTGATTCTATTTTTCGGGGTATTAAGATTACCAGAATCACCTCGTTTTCTAATCAAAAATAATAAAATTAATGAAGCGCGTAAAGTATTAAGTTATATTCGTCCTAAAGAAAAAATTGAAAGCGAAATTTCTAAAATCCAAGAATCTTCTAAATGGGAAGAAAAAGCAAGTCAAAAAACATCTTGGGGTACACTGTTAAGTGGTAAATATCGTTATCTAGTAATTGCTGGTTTAGGTGTTGCTGCTTTTCAACAATTCCAAGGTGCAAATGCTATTTTCTATTACATCCCACTCATTGTAGAGAATGCAACGGGAAATGAAGCAAGTTCAGCTCTCATGTGGCCGATTATTCAAGGGGTAATTCTAGTTCTAGGTTCACTACTATTTTTACTGATTGCTGACAAGTTTAATCGACGTACGTTATTAACACTTGGTGGAACTGTTATGGGATTATCGTTTATTTTACCAGCGATATTAAATCTTGTAATTCCAAATGCAAGTCCAATGATGATAGTTGTATTTTTAAGTATTTATGTTGCTTTTTATTCATTCACATGGGCTCCTTTAACATGGGTGATAGTAGGAGAGATCTTCCCACTAATTATTCGTGGACGTTCGTCAGGGTTAGCTTCATCGTTTAATTGGATTGGCTCTTTCCTGGTTGGATTATTATTCCCAATTATGGTTGCTTCAATGGCACAAGAAGCAGTATTCGCAATCTTTGGTGCGATTTGTCTGTTAGGTGTACTATTTGTTCGATTATGTGTCCCTGAAACTCGTGGTCGTTCACTGGAGGAAATTGAAGAGATAGGGGAAAGTAAACACCTTCAAAAGAAAACAGTTTAATTAATGTTGAATTTTTTATAGAGGTGAATCAATTTCATAATTAATATATTTGGTGAAAAATCCGAATGTTGCGCTGTTTGATTTCCATTGACGGACGCTTTTTCGCAGGCACGGCTTCAGCTAACTTGAAAAGAAGAACACTTTTCAAGTGGTCCTTTAGCTCGTGCTGTTCCTGCAGGAGTCTCCGTCTTTCATCTCAATCAAAGCCAGCATATTGTTATAATCCGAACATTAATATATAAATATTACAAAATGTTCGCATTTTAAATTAAACCTAGCATTTATGAAATAGAATCAGATTATAAAAAACGGTCGGGTGCATACCGGCCATTTTTTTGGATAAAAGGAGACAGTTTGTATATTTTTAAAGTTCTTAAGTTTTAATTGAAGTAGTGGTATCAACTATAAATGAAAGAAGCGTTCAATCCAAATGGCTGGGTAGAACGCTTCTTTTTTATCTTATTCGGTTTACACCTCAAATTGCGCATTTTATGTCAGAAAAACTAACATATTATGTTTACATTATGGATAATAAATGAGGTAAAGGTTTAACTTTTTGTCCAATGTTAGTCAATGGCATCCATTTTATAATAGAATACTATAGTTAGAATTTTCTAAACTATATAACTCATTAGTTCCTCTTCGTTGCACTCAGTCAATATCATTTCTAGTATTTCACTTCCTTAATAATGAATAAAAGACTTTTGGTAGTTGTATTCTATGTTGAATGCAAATGTCACTTTTTCTCACATTACTGTGTTTACCTTAATGAAGGAGGTTTATCATTGAGTAATTTATTAAAGCATCTTAATAATGTTAATTCTACACAAGAAAACTTTATGGAAGCAAAACCGAGTTTTAATCAGCAAGAAGCTTTAGATGAAGCGAATCGATGTCTTTATTGTTATGACGCACCTTGTATTACTGCTTGTCCAACAGACATTGATATTCCGACGTTTATTAAGAAGATTGCCTCAGGAAATATGAAGGGATCAGCTACCACGATTATGGAATCGAATCCAGTAGGTGCTAGTTGTGCACGTGTTTGTCCTACAGAGGAACTCTGTGAAGGAGCTTGTGTATTAAATCATTCAACAAACCCAATTCCAATTGGTGATTTGCAACGTTTTGCTACGGACTGGGCAATTAAAAACGAGGCAGAGTTATTCAAATCAGGTAAAAAGAATGGGAAGCGTATTGCTATTGTAGGAAGTGGGCCAGCTGGACTTTCCGCAGCGCGAGATTTAGCTCGTTTAGGTTATGAAGTCACTATCTTCGAAAAGCGAAGTGAAGCTGGAGGATTGGATACATTTGGGATTGTTCCGTTCCGTTTGCCAAAAGAGATTTCTCTATGGGAAGTGGAACAAGTGAAAAACTTAGGTGTACAGATTCGGACGAATATAGAAATCGGTAAAGATATCCTTGCTGAGGATTTAATTGAAAATTATGATTCCATTGTACTTGCTATTGGTATGGCAGAAGTGCCGAAGCTGGAGGTTGAAGGTGAAGAACTTGATGGTATTTATGATGCCATTGATCTAGTGGAACGAACAAAACATGGAATATATGAAGAAGAATTTGTTAATCAACGAGTTGCAGTGATTGGAGCTGGAAATACCGCGATTGATGGGGCAACGACATCCATACGACTTGGAGCAGATAATGTGAAGATTTTATATCGTCGTACAGAAGCGGAAATGACTGCGTATGATTTTGAATATGATTTTGCAAAACAGGAAGGTGTGGAATTTCGGTGGTTGACGACTCCAAAACGGTTGATTGGAGATAGTGATGGTCACGTTAGGCAACTAGAATGCATTCGAATGGAGTTACAAGATGCCGGTGAAGATGGACGAGCAAGGCCTGTTGAGATTCCTGGATCAGAATTTCTAATGGATGTCGACCTTATTGTAAAAGGAATTGGACAAAACAGACATGTTCAGATGATTGAGAGTTTCGGTTTAGAACATGAAGGCGGAGTGGTGAAGGCAGATTCAGAGACATTTATTACGAGCAATCCAAAGGTGTATGCAGTAGGAGATGTCATCTTTGGTAAAGGTGTAGGCGAAGCAATGGTTGTATCTGCTGCTCAACAAGGGAAAGAAACTGCGCTAGCTATTCATCAACGTTTTCAAGAAAAAATCGAGAGTGCATAACAGAAGGAGGATGAATCATGGCTGATATAAGTATCAATTTTGCTGGCATTCAATCGCTGAATCCATACTGGCTTGCTTCTGCGCCGCCTACGAACACAGGATATCAAGTGCAACGTGCGTTTGAAGCAGGTTGGGGTGGGGCTGTATGGAAAACACTAGGAGAACCTATTTTAAATGTTACTTCACGTTTTGGAGCTACACACTTTAATGGACAAAGGGTTGCAGGGTTCAATAATATCGAACTTATCTCAGATCGACCGTTGGCAGTTAATTTAAAAGAGATTTATGAAACGAAGCAAATGTATCCCGACCGAGTAATTATTGCTTCTTTAATGGTAGAACCAAAACGAGAGAAATGGTACGAAATTGTCAAGAAGGTAGAGGAAGTTGGCGTTGATGGAATTGAATTGAATCTCGGTTGTCCGCATGGTATGTCGGAACGTGGGATGGGTTCTGCAATTGGTCAGCATCCAGATTTAGTGGAGATGACGACTCGATTTGTCAAAGAAGCAGCTACTGTTCCTGTCATTACGAAATTAACTCCGAATATTACGGATATCAGAGAGACAGCCAAAGCTGCCGTTCGTGGTGGAGCCGATGCGATAAGTATGATTAATACGATTAATAGTTTAATAGGTGTCGACCTGGATACATGGGATACGATACCGAATGTAAATGGAAAAGGAGCTCATGGTGGATACTGTGGACCAGCTGTAAAACCAATTGCTTTAAATATGATTGGAGAAAGTGCACGGAATCCAGAGATTAATATTCCGATATCTGGAATAGGCGGGGTTTCAACTTGGCAGGATACCGTGGAGTTTATGTTGATGGGCGCAGGAGGTGTACAAATCTGTACAGCTGCCATGCATCATGGATTTCGTATTATAGATGATTTAACGGAAGGGCTATCGAATTATTTAGATGAGAAAGGAATTGAGAGTCTGAGTGAGATTGTTGGTGCTTCCGTGAATAAATATACCGATTGGAGCAATTTGGATTTAAATACGAAGGTTGTTGCACGTATTAATAATGATATTTGTATTAATTGTAATAAGTGTCATATTGCATGTGAAGATACATCGCATCAATGTATCGATATGCTAAAGGATGGAGATGGGAATGACTATCTACAAGTTCGCGAGGATGACTGTGTCGGCTGTAATCTCTGTTCTATCGTTTGTCCGGTAGAAGGAGCTATCGATATGGTTAATCTTACTTCAACTGAACCACCGATGTCATGGAACGATCGAGAATCAGCAATAAGTATGCTTCAAAGAAATTCCTGAAAATTTTTAAAAAAAGGAGGAATTAGCAATGAAGAAAATTATTAAGAACGGAACGATTGTGACAGCGGCAGATACGTATCAGGCGGATATTTTAATTGAAGATGGGAAGATAAAAGCAATTGGAAATGATTTAAGTGATGTTTATGCAGAAGTGATTGATGCGACTGGACAATATGTCTTCCCAGGTGGAATTGATCCACATACACATATGGATATGCCATTCGGAGGAACGACAACAAAGGATAATTTTGAAACGGGAACTATTGCAGCTGCTCATGGCGGAACAACAACTATTATTGATTTTTGTTTAACAGAAAAAGGAAATACATTGAAGAGTGCACTAGATAAGTGGCATGAAAAATCGAATGAACGTAGTGTGATTGATTATGGTTTTCACTTGCAAATCGTAGAAGCTAGTGAAAATGTTCTCAAAGAGATACCGAGTGTTATAGAAGAAGAGGGTGTTACATCATTTAAAGTATTTATGGCGTATAAAAATGTCTTCCAAGCTGATGATGAGACCCTATTCCAAACGTTAGCAACTGCTAGAGATAACGGAGGGCTGGTTATGGTGCATGCGGAGAATGGAGATGTCATTGAGCATTTGACAAAAGAAGCTCTTAAACAAGGAAATACCGATCCGATTTATCATGCGTTAACTCGGCCACCTGAATTAGAGGGAGAAGCAACAGGGCGTGCAGCGAAACTAACAGCGCTTGCTGATGCGCAATTATATGTCGTGCATGTAACTTGTAAAGAAGCAGTGGATCAAATTGCTGATGCTCGCAGTAAAGGATTCCGTGTATTTGGGGAGACCTGTCCACAATATCTTGTGCTAGACCAATCTTATATGGAAAAAGAAAACTTTGAAGGTGCAAAATACGTTTGGTCTCCTCCGTTACGTGACAAGTCCAATCAGGATGTACTGTGGAATGCATTGAAGAGCGGACAATTACAAACGATTGGGTCTGATCACTGTTCTTTTGACTTTATTGGACAGAAAGATTTAGGGAAAGATGATTTTACAAAAATACCAAATGGTGGACCATTTGTAGAGGACCGATTTAGTGTTCTCTTTTCAGAAGGAGTCAAAAAAGGACGTATATCGTTAAATCAATTTGTGGATATGATCTCTACACAGGCTGCTAAGTTATTTGGTCTATTTCCGCAAAAAGGAACAATTGCGCCCGGAAGCGATGCTGATATAGTTCTTTTTGATCCAGATGCGGAACGCTATATTTCAGCAGAGACACATCATATGGCAGTTGACTACAATGCGCTAGAGGGAATGAAGGTGACTGGAGAGCCGGTCTCTGTATTATCTCGTGGTGAATATGTCATTAAAGATAAACAATTTGTAGGAAAGCCAGGTATGGGTAATTTCTTGAAACGCTCCACATTTAATAAAGCAATACAAAAAGAGAGTGTAGTAACAAAATAAAAATTACTACCATTGAATTTATAGCTGCTTGATTGATTCATCAATGAAGCAGCATTCTTTTTGAACTGGTCTGCAATAAAAATTAAACAGAATGATTTAAATAAGTAAAGTATGGGAGGAGGTGCTCTTAATGCAGAAAAAAACAAAAAAGCATTCATATTTAAAGTCGCCAGATTTACTTCCGATTCATCATGAGAAGAAATCCATTGGTGTAATTGGGTTCTTTGCAATGTGGGTAGGGATGGCCATTCTTTTGGCTACATTTGATATAGGAGCTGCGGGAATACAAGAAATTCCACTTACCTGGGTGGTACTTGCCACATTAGTTGGATGTATAGCAATTGGGGGCTTTATATCTCTTATTGGTGATATTGGCGTAGAACACGGATTGGCTTTTCCGGTTTATATGAGAGCACCATTTGGGATCATCGGTACGCATATTCCCTCGTTAACACGGGCGATTACTGCTTCTTTTTGGTTCGGGATAAACACTTATTTTGGTGCTACTGCAATCAATGCCATCATGAATACAATGGTAGCAGGATTCGATAATTGGCTTTTATGTTACATTATTTTTGCACTTTTTCAATTAATCAATACCGCTTCGGGGATTAAATGGATAGAGCGTTTTGCTGACATATCAGCACCACTTATCGTTATTTTCTCTCTGATTATCTACCAAAACTTAACCGGAGAAATTAATGCACAGGGAGAAAATGTATGGGCATGGGTGTCTAGCCCAGTAACTGGAGGGGCTGCTGTAACTGCATTTATGGTTGTCATATTTGCGAATATGGGATATTGGGCAACACTTGGATGTGACATTCCGACAATCTCAAGGTACTTTAAAGCTCCTAAATATGAACGGAATTGGTTCAAGCGAAATAAAACAACTGTCGTTGGAAGTCTAATTGCCCTTCCTCTAACAGAGGCATTTATGATTATGATCGGAGCTGCAGCATTTATTGTTTCTGGAACATCGAATCCCGTAACAGCATTACAAGAGACCGCTTCAGGATGGATGCTTGCAATGCTTTTACTTATGATTGTTTTAACTCAATGGTCTACCAATACAGCTGCGAATATACTGCCTGCAGCTGCGGTGTTTTCGAACGTCTTTGGTCCAAGAGTTTCTAATGTTATTTCTGTATTTGTCGTTGGGATAATTGGTAGTGTTATACAGCCGTGGAGTGTATATGAAGTTCTAACTCAAGTGCTGTTAATCATCGGGGCGGTCTTATCGTCTGTGAGCGGTATTCTCTTTGCTGATTATTATTTGCTACGAAAACGCCGAGTGAATGTCCCAGATCTTTACAAAAATAATGGTCAATATCAGTATTCCAAAGGTATTAACGTCGTTGGGTTTATCTCCTGGGGCATTGGTGGGGTTATTGCTACATTGTTTATGACCTATTCATTTATTATTGGATTTGTTGTAGCGGCTGGTGCTTACTATGTGTTGGCGAAATATTGGTATTTTAATAAATACCCGCAAGCAGAAATAATTAATCCGAGTGATGCAGATTACTTAGGGATTACTGTTGGCAGGGACTGGACAATCGAAGACAATGAAGCGGAAGATTCTAATTCGGTTCATAAGCTAGTTTAATGAAAACTTCATGTTGGAGGGATAAGAAGATATGTCAACCTATCAGGAATTCATGGATGAAAAATTGAAAATCGATGCGTTTATTAATGATGGTTATACGATTCATTTAATCAAAGGTACATTAGAAGGGGATATCGTTGAATTTACGAAGACAGATGATATTGCGGATAAACAATCGATACTACTTAAAGATGCGAATAGTAGAAAGTATGTGACGACAATCTTAATCAAGAAGCAATTACAGAAAAATTAATTAGAAAAGGGTGTAAAGATGGAAAAACAACAAGTACTAATTAATGGAGAACGGTTAAAACAAATGATAGAGGAGTTTGCAGATTATGGTAGAACGGAGAATAACGGTGTTACACGATTAGCACTTTCAGATGTAGATATTCAGGTGAGAAATCACTTTAAAAATCTCTGTGAAAACCTAGGATTGACGGTGAAATGGGATGACATGGGAAATATGTATGCGAGATTAGATGGTATCGATAATGGTAAGCCACCCGTTGTTATTGGTTCTCATCTTGATTCTGTAAAAAAAGGTGGCCGGTTTGATGGTGTTCTTGGGGTATTAACTGGTCTTGAAGTAGTACAGACAATGATGGAGAATGATATAAAGCCGCAGATTCCGATTATTGTAGCGAATTTTACGAATGAAGAAGGAGCGCGATTTGAACCATCCATGATGGCATCGGGCGTAATATCGGGGAAATTTGATAAAGGAAAAATGCTAGCATCCACAGATGAACATGGGATAACTTTTGGAGAAGCGTTGAAGAATAGTGGATTTGTAGGGGGAAAAGAAAATCGCTTAGATGAGGCTACTGGACTAATTGAGCTTCATATCGAGCAAGGCCCAGTACTGGAAAAGGAAAAATTTGAAATAGGGGTCGTAGAGTGTGTAGTAGGAATGTGTTGTTATGAAATTGAAGTGACAGGTGATTCGAATCATGCCGGTACGACACCGATGAATATGCGAGAAGATGCACTATTCGCTACCAATAGTCTCATTAATGAAATCCGTGAAAAAATGAGTAAATTGGATTCAGAACTCGTGTACACAATTGGTAGAGTGAATGTTAGTCCTAATATTCATACAGTAATCCCTAATAAAGTTGTATTTAGCATAGAATCACGTCATAAAGAAGTAAGTGTAATCAAAGAAGTTGAGGAAATTATTCAAGGATTATCTCATTCAGTACCTAATGAAGTATGTAAAGTTAAGACAACCAAATTATGGGATCGTGATACGGTGTGGTTCAATGATCAATTAGTGGAATCTATCGAAAAATCATGTAAATCTCTAAATTACTCTTATAAACGAATGCCGAGTGGTGCAGGACATGATGCGCAGTTTATCGCTACTTATCTACCAGCGGCTATGGTTTTTGTGCCGAGTGTAAATGGGAAGAGTCATGCTGAAGATGAGCTAACCTACTGGGAAGACTGTGAAAAAGGTGTGAATGTCGTCTTGCAAACCGTGTTAGATCTAATTGGTTTTTAGGGTTAAGAAATAAGAAATGTTGAACTAGAAGGCCATATTATTCTTATTTATTCATTTAATTACATTTACTTTAATCAGTGAGGGTATACAAATTGCCCCCACTGATTAAATATAATTTCTAAAGCATTCAAAATATGTTGACTAAGCTATTGAACTAAATAAATAAGCTATTATAGTTTAATGCTTTATGATGAACCGATTTTTTTAAAAATTTATAGGCAGCTAATGCTAATTCAATGGCTTGACGATTAACTGGTTCCATGAAATCTTCACCTAATAGTTGTTCAATTTTCTCTAGACGGTGATATAGCGTCTGTCTGACGATAAATAGTTGTTCAGCAGTCTCTTTTTTAGATCCTAAACAATTAATATACGTAGAAACCGTCTCCAGTAATTCACTTTTAGTATCTTTGTCATGAGCTAAAATAGGCCCTAAATATTCTTGGATATAAGCCTCTAAAAAATGTTGCTGCGGATTGTCTAATAGAATACGATACACACCAATTTTTTCAAAAAAATACGTTTGGAGAAGGTTGAGGGATTGAATAATCGTAACAGTTTTGGCTTCACGGTAGCTTGTAGATAAGTGATTATAATCATGCTTTAAATTACTAATTCCAAAAGTATATGCATCGCCATTAAATACATTTTTCTCTTGTATCTGTTTCATTTCTTCTACGGTGTTTATAAATCGTTCTGTATCTTTTTTTGCTTCTATATGCTTATAAAAGGAAGCAATCACTGCAATTTCATTTCTGCTCACGGACATGGCAGGAATGAAGCCAAATCTTTTAAAAAGAGAGCGAATAATCATCGTTTGTTGTAACTTTACTTCTTCCCAATCTTCCTCTTTTGCTTGGTTTGGATGTTGGAGATTGATAAGCACTAACCGATAATTTAGGTTTTGAGCTGGTTCTGGTAAGAATTTTTGATTACTTGAGGAATAAAAATGGTTTCCTTTTAAAAGGGAACGAACAATTTCTTCTTCTTGATTTTGTTTACGTTCTTCCACGGTTCTGTTTCGAAGCATAATTTGGGCAATAGCAAGTAGGACTCTATCAATCATTGAAAGGGCGAACTCATCTACATCAATGGAGGAACTTTTTAGCCATAGGTATCCCCATGTATGACCAAGTCCTTTAATTGGAAAAAGAAAATAATAATGATTGTCATAGACATGTGTTTCAAACGAATGGCCTGCGCTTAACGTCTTTTCGAAAGATTGAAGGATCGGAACATCGTCTTTCATCATCGGAGGATAGTAGTGGGACTTGATTTCATCAGTAACGAGTGCGACTGGATGGTTTAATTGAAGATATAA
Source organism: Oceanobacillus kimchii X50 (assembly GCF_000340475.1). Taxonomy (NCBI): domain Bacteria; kingdom Bacillati; phylum Bacillota; class Bacilli; order Caryophanales; family Bacillaceae; genus Oceanobacillus; species Oceanobacillus kimchii. The sequence goes on along the minus strand of NZ_CM001792.1, from coordinate 2,898,019 downwards.
TTCTCGTAATATTTTTATGATTCCATTTGGTAATAAAGAAAGTTCATTAATTTTTTGTGAGAATGAATTTAGTTGATGAAGCATTTGATGATGTTGGTTAATGATTAAGGTATGGAGATCTTGGGTAATATCGACAAATTTTACAATCTGTTCAAAAATGATGATGGGAAATTCATAGCTATTTCCGTATGAGATTATGTCAGGATGGATACTTCGGACATGGGTTCCAAGTTCTATACAGATTCCAGAAACACTCTTACTACGTAACTTTTCAATAAAACCAACCCCCTCAGGAGAGTCGAAATTTGTGCCCGATCCGGTGGTTAGAATTAGCTCTCCACCGTTGATCAGTGACTCAACATCACCGACCTCTAATATGTGGGTCCATTTAATTTCTTGATCCAATCCATTGATTCCAGCAATTGGCTTTGCATGTTTAAACAGTTCTCTTTTTAGTATATCGGATATTCTTACTTTCCACTTTTCCATATAAAGGCCACCTTTCATATCGTTAATGTTTTTATTAGAAGATGTGACACATTGTAAAGTGAATACAAAATTAAATCGTAATAGAATTAATTATGAAATATACAAAATAATATGTCAAATTAGAAAGTTAAGAATTTAACGTTTTGTAAAAAAGAAGAGAGGTATCTTTTTCTAGCGAAATAGTTACATTCTTATGTACGTTCTACACTCTAGTTTCGAAATGAATTTTTTTAAGAAAGGAATGAGTTATATTGAAATCTATTAAGAAAGTATCAAATGTATCTGATCTTACGTCTAGAGATAGGAATTCAATTTGGCATCATATTTCTCCTTATAACGTGAAAAATCCTCCGATGGTTGTTGAAGAAGGGAAAGGATCTTGGATAACTGATGCTCAAGGGAACCGGTATTTAGATGGAATGTCGGGTCTTTGGTGTGTAAATGTTGGATATGGTCGTGAAGAATTAGCACTAGCAGCATATGAACAAATCAAAAAGTTAGCTTATGCACCAATGACAATGAGTCATGAACCAGCCATAGAATTAGCAGAGAAGGTAAATGAGATGCTAGATGATGATTATATGATTTTTTATTCAAATAGTGGTTCTGATGCAAATGAAGTTGCATTTAAAATGGCACGACAATATCACCGGCAAAACGGTGAAGTAGATCGTCATAAATTTATTTCACGTTATCGTGCGTATCACGGAAGTTCTATGGGAGCTTTATCAGCTACAGGGCAATCAATGAGAAAATATAAATATGAACCGCTTATACAAGGATTTTTACATGTGTCTCCACCAGATAATTATCGTAAACCAGATAGCATCACGGAAGAAGATTATAACCTCCAACGAGCGGAGGAACTGGAAAATACAATTATTTGGGAGCAAAAAGAAACAATTGCTGCAGTAATCATGGAGCCAGTCATTACAGGCGGAGGTGTCCTTATTCCACATCCAATTTATGTGGAAAAAGTCCAAGAAATTTGTCATCGACATGGTGTGCTTCTCATCATAGACGAGGTAATCTGTGGATTTGGAAGAACAGGGAAAAAGTTTGGGCACCAGCACTTTGGTATAAAACCAGACATCGTAACGATGGCTAAGGGGTTAACAAGTGCTTATCTACCGTTATCTATTACTGCCGTTCGGAAAGATATTTATGAAACATTTAAAAATGGAGATGATACCAGTCATTTCCGACATGTAAATACATTTGGCGGGAACCCGGCAGCATGTGCATTGGCGTTAAAGAATATCGAAATTATGGAACATGAAAATTTATATGAACGCTCGGCAGAATCAGGAGACAAACTTTTACAAGGATTAGATGATTTGAAGAACCATCCTTTTGTAGGGGATTTACGTGGGATTGGGATGATTGTCGGAATCGAGTTAGTAGAGGATAAAACAACAAAAGAACCTGCATCGAAAGAAAGATTAGCAAAAATTATTTCTGATTGTAAAGACAATGGACTGATTATTGGTAAAAACGGAGATACCGTGGCTGGATATAATAATATCTTAACATTGAGCCCACCACTTTCTAGTTCTGAAGAAGATGTAGAGTTTATGATTGCTGTACTGCAAAAAGTATTCTCAGAGAATCAATCATAAGGAATTAGATATCATGTAGGAGGTAATATCAAATGGAATCTGTAACCTTAGATACGATTAATCATTATATTAATGGACAAAAAGTAAAAGGAAAGAGTGATCAAGTTGGTTATGTTTACAGTCCATCAACAGGGAAGAAAATTGCGGAGGTTCCTTATGCGACAAAAGAAGAAGTAAATGAAGCAATTCATTTTGCTAAACAAGCTGCTAAAAAATGGGGCAATACTTCTATAGGGAAACGAGTAGAAGTATTACATCGCTTTCGACATTTAATAGTAGAACATACAGAAGAATTAGCACGATTAATAGGTTTGGAAAATGGCAAAACAATCTCGGATGCGAAGGGGGAAATAGGAAGAGGGATTGAATCTGTTGACCTTGCTATCGGAGCACCACATATATTGAAAGGGGAACACTCTGCCAATGTGGGTGGTGAAATTAACGCTTATTCTATTAAGCAGCCTTTAGGAGTAGTAACGTGTATTTCTCCATTTAATTTCCCTGTGATGGTACCGCTTGCGATGAGCACAATGGCTGTAGCCGTTGGAAATGCAATGATTTTAAAACCATCTGAAAAGGTACCTTATTCTGCTTTATTTCTATCTGAACTCTGGGAACAGGCTGGACTGCCAAAAGGTGTATGGAATGTAATTAATGGAGATAAAGATACGGTTCAAGAAATAATCACACATCAAGATATCGAAGCAATCAGTTTTGTCGGTTCTTCAAAAGTCGCTGAAATTATCTATGAAACTGGTACAAAACACCATAAGCGCGTGAATGCATTTGGTGGCGGGAAAAATCATATGGTTGTCATGCCAGATGCAAATTTAGATAAGGCTGTTGATTCCTTTATCGGAGCTGCATATGGATCAGCATCACAACGTTGTATGGCTATCTCCACTGTCATGCCAGTAGGGGAACAAACAGCGGAAACATTTAAGGAGAAACTAAAAGTAAAAGTAGAGAAATTACAAGCTGGATCATTTGATGATGAACATGCTGATTTTGGAGCTGTTATTAGTCAAGAAGCGAAACAAAGCATTCTACGTGACATTGAAATGGCTCTCGAGGAAGGTGCGAATATGCTTGTGGATGGTAGAAATCCAGATGTAGAGAATAAAGAAGGGTTCTATCTGGGAGCAACACTTCTAGATCAAGTAAAACCAGATATGAAAGTATATATAGAAGAAGTATTTGGTCCTGCAAGAATAGTTGTAAATGTTGAGACACTAGAAGAAGCAATTGGTTTAATCAATGACCATCAGTATGGAAATGGAGTAACTATATTCACCAATAGTGGTAGGGATGCACGTAAGTTTACACAAGAAATCGAAGTAGGCATGGTGGGTGTTAACGTACCAATACCAATTCCTGTCGGATACTATAATTTTGGAGGATGGAAATCTTCCAGGTACGGTGAAGGTCAAATGTTCGGACCTGATACGGCAAGATTTTTTACAAAAACAAAGACAATATCAGAAAGATGGTTTGATCAAGAAGAATCAGATGAATTGACATTTGATTTTCCGGGTACGAAAGATTGATTGATTCTATAAGAGTGTTGACTGGGATAATAGTATGACGACTGTTTAAGAAATATATTCCACTTATCCAGTGGTGGCTGGTGAGCCGCCGAATGTTTATGTATCGGGGACTCACCTATGCTAGCTCCCACAGGAATATCTGTAGAATTCTTTCGTTTGTTTTAGCTATCAACCGTCTTTTGATCAAAACCTTTTAGCGTTCTAACCTTACTGTATTATCCAATAAACCGCTTCGTTATTTCTTTTGGTCTAGTTATAGCACCACCTACTACGCACGCATAGGCACCAAGTGTTATACATCGTTTGAACATTTCTGGAGTTATTATATTTCCTTCTGCAATAACCGGTATTTTTACTTCTGATAATATGTTCTTAAGAAAACTAAAATCATTATCATACAATTTAAAATCAGAAGTATCTTTTGTATAACCATATAGAGTGGTAGAGATACAGTCAAAGCCTAGTTTTTCTGCATTCTTTGCTTCTTCTATAGTCGCTACATCTGCCATTAGTTCAACATTGCTATTTAATTGTTTTGTATAATCTACTAAATCTTTGAGTTTGATATTATTTGGACGATTTCTTGTAGTAGCGTCTATAGCAATCATTTCACAGTTACTTTCCAATAGCTCATTAATTTCTTTATAAGTAGCAGTTATAAAAACTTCACTGTCATTATAATCTCTTTTAACAATACCTATTACTGGAAGATTAACCTCTTTTTTTATTTCCATAATATCTTCTTTTGAGTTAGCTCTAATTCCTTTTGCACCACCTTGTTTTGCAGCAAGTGCCATTTTTGACATAATAAAGGAACTATGCAATGGTTCTTCAGATAATGCCTGACAAGATACAATCAAGCTATTTTTAATTTGATCTAGCATATTTTTATCATCCTTTTAAAAAAAATAGTAAAGCTGTCCCTTATACATCTATGTGTAATAATCGGCAATAATTAGATATATTATGAATAAACCAAGTAGCTACATACAGCTCTAGTGTGGACGCAAATGTAGATTGAAACAATTTAATTATTCCACGATTTCATATTTATTATAATACACTGAAATAGCTCATGGAAAGGGATTAGAGTGATCACACATGTTATGAATTGTTTTATTTTGAGATATCGTCCTCTTGAGATCTACTAGTATGATAATCAGGATAAATCATATATTCCTCATTTTAAAGAATGTACGCATCTTCTTCATAATTCTTAAGCTATTCTACACGTAATTTTATCTTTAGTTAATTCTCTTTGTCATGGTGTTAACAAAATAATATTATGTTGAATCATTGACAAAGTAGATTCAGGATTCTAATATTTAAATAATATATATTAATTTTTCTGATTTTTTTATAAAACAGTAAATAGAGAGAGGTAGTTAATATGGAAAAACTTTATCAATCCCTAGATTCCCTTTATGAAGAAATCGTGCAACTACGACGATATCTGCATCAATATCCGGAGCTTTCATTTCGAGAAGTACATACTCCAAGGTATATTGCAGAATATCATGAGAAGTTAGGTCATCGAGTTCGTACAAATGTTGGTGGAAATGGAGTTGTTGCTTATTTAGAAGGAGGTAAGCCAGGGCCGACAGTTGCAATGCGAGCTGACTTTGATGCATTACCGATTAAAGAAGAAACAGGATTGTCTTTTCAATCTAAAAATGATGGAGTTATGCATGCATGTGGGCATGATGCACATACGGCCACACTTTTAGGGCTTGCAAAAGCATTGAATGGGATAAAAGAAGAATTAAAGGGTACCGTTGTTTTTATTCATCAGCATGCAGAAGAGGTTATTCCTGGTGGAGCAAAATCCATGATTGAAGGGTGTTCGAGACTTGATTGAAGCAGAAATGAAAAGAGTAGTTTCTGCGACCTGTGAGTTGTCTGGTGCTAAAGGTATCCTACATTATCGTAGAGGGTACCCAACCCTTGACAATCATGAAAAAGAAACGCTATTTGTCGCAGAACTAGCAAAAGACATCCCTGGAGTAGAAGTGGTGCAAGAATCACCTCAAGTTATGGGTGGTGAAGATTTTTCTTATTACCTTCAACAGGTGAAAGGAACATTTTTCTTTACGGGAGCTGAGATAAAAGGAAGAGAAGAGTCTTATCCACATCATCATCCTAAATTCGATATTGATGAAAGAGGATTACTTATTGCGGCAAAAGTGTTAGGAAGAGCTACATTAACGTATATGCAAGAACATAGTAAGAGTGAGAAGGTAGTAGAGTTATAGATTTGGAAACTAAGAGCTGAGATTCTAATAGAGTCTCAGCTTTTTTTCGGTAGTTTTTCACTCTAATCTGCCATGATAATGGCAGTAAAGTATTTTTATTTCCTTTTATTTGGTTTATCATTTAGAATTTCTCTTAGCTCTTTAATCTCATTCTCTGATAAATTGTCATCTTCCATAAACTGAACAAGCATTGATTTGACAGTTCCTCCATAAATACGTTGGATAAATGATTTTGCTTCTGCTTTTTGACATTCGTCTTGAGAATAAAGTGGATAAAACGTATAGATTCGTTGATTCTTATTGACTCCAATTACATTTTTCTTAACAAGACGATCTAGTAAAGTTCGAACTGTTTTTGCTTTCCATTCAGTTTTCTTTTGTAAGGAATAGATTACTTCATTCGCTGTTTTTGGTGATGATTCCCACAAGACATTCATTACTTCCCATTCCGCTTCTGAAATATTAGGGACATCTTTACTCATATAAATTCTCCTTCAATTTCCTAATAGTATATTTGCTTATCTCTAAGGATGGATAATGTAATCTCTGTTGCTCTGCTACCAGTTGCATTTGCTATATCCTGAACGTTTGTAGCAAAAAAATATGTCTTATTATGGGTTTCTACAAAACCGATAAACCATCCATTGATATCTTTTCCGTTTATATTTCCAGTACCAGTTTTTCCATATAACGTTACGGCCTCTGTCTCTTCCACTTTTAAAGCATCTTTCACAGATTGAATATGTTCTTCTTGAAAATCAAATGCATTATTATAAAAAGATTGGAGTAACTCCACTTGCTCTACAGGAGATATTTTTAATGAAGACACTAGCCAGTGGTCGTCAATACCGCCAGATATATCTTCATTACCGTAGTTCATATATGTTAAGTAATCCTTAATTGTATTTAGCCCAGATGCCTTATCAAGTGTTTGGAAATACCAATTAACAGAATAGGTTAACGCAGATGTCAGTGTTTGATCCTGATTCCATTGTTCATAGTTTTGTTCTACACCATTCCACTCAATTGTATTATCTTCACTTGTTATAATACCTTCCTCTAATGCGATTAATGCACTATAGATTTTATAGGTAGATGCTGGTGAAACCCGCATTGTACTCTTTTCCTTATTGTAAATTAAAAATTCATCTTCTCGTAAATCATATAACACAAAGCTCCCATCACTCTCGTTAAAATAAGAGCTTAAATCTTCATACATTACTTTTTTTGCTGTGAAATTTTCATATTGGTTGCTGTCATGAGCTAATACGGAAACGAATGGAATAAGACTAGTAATCAATAAACCGACTACAATAAAGATAATCATACTTTTTAATTTCAACAGTTTCGATTCTTTTTGAAAAGCCATAATTTCTTCCAATCGTTGTTTTACCTGTTTCTTTGAACCATTGAATTCATTGGTTAAATGGTTATAACGTTTTTTTGCTGTGAAATCGATGAAGTTAATCATGGCTCTGCCGTATTTTATATTTTGTTCATAGTCGTCAAGCATATTTAAAACAGAGGTATCACAAGCTATTTCACGATCTAAGCGCATCTTTTTAAGTGCTATCCATACCAAAGGGTTGAACCAATAAATAATTTGATAAAACATCATCAAGTAATTAGTGTGAATATCCTTATATTTAACATGATGTAATTCATGTAAGAAGATATGTTGTAAATCTTCTTTTGACATCTGATTGTCTATGTGACTTGGTAATACGACATAGGTATGAGTGAAACCAAAAGTTACGGGTGATTGAACAGATGAAGATGTTCCTAATGTAATATCTTTTGAGATGTGTAGTTGTTTTTTACAGCTTTCAAATGTTGCAGTTACATCTTTATTTTTTATTTTATCAATAGATATTTTTATTTTTCTTAATTTAAGCCATGCTTGAATAGCGAAAATAGTAAAAATAAAAGTTCCACATATCCATATTAGCATTAGTGAAATATTTACGAAATCAGGACTAGACTGATTTACCGATACGCTGAAATCTTGCATCCAGTTTGAGTTCATAGCAGAAGTTGTTTCATTATGATCTAAATTAGCTCTACTCCAAGAAGAAGGTAGATTATTCTCAAAAGGAATTGACAATTGAATTGTATGTAAAAGTTGACTTGGCAGAAAAGGAATTGCTAGTGCGACGAGTAGTAAAAACCATATGTTATATCTCCACTTAGAGGACATCTGTCTATAAAATAGTTTTCTAGTGAACAAAATAATTGTAATTGTGACAGTTGAAATGATAAATCCAATTACTAGGAAGTCTATAAACATTTTCTCGTCTCCGTTTCGATTATTATTACATTTGTAATATTTAGAGTGTAGCACTCTAATATGTAGTATTCAATAATTATAAATTATTGTTGACCTATTAAGATTACATATGTAATATAAGATTACGGATGTAATCTAAAACTTTCAAGGAGGGAACTCGATGATGAGTATTTTAAAAAGAAGTAGCGTACTACTACTACTATTAATGTTAGTAGGAGCAGTATTGATGGCGTGTTCGAAAGAAGCAGAAAGTAAAGAAGAAAATCCAAAAGTAGTTGAAGAGAAAACTGATAAAGGAAGTGAGGCCTTTAAAAAATTGGAAGACGAATTTGATGTAAAGTTAGGTGTGTATGCCATCGATACAGGGTCAAATAAAGAAATTAATTATCAAGAAAATGATCGGTTTGCGTATGCTTCAACATTTAAACCTTTGGCTGTTGGGGCCATTTTGCAAACAAAGTCAGATCCAGAATTGCAAGAAGTGATTAGATATACCGAAGAAGATTTGGTTACGTATTCACCAATTACGGAGAAACATGTGGATGAAGGCATGACTCTTCTAGAAATTTCCGATGCAGCGATTCGTTATAGTGATAATACTGCTGCAAACCTTCTTTTAGAAGCCATAGGTGGTCCTGATGAATTAGAGACTAAGTTAAGAGATATTGGTGATGAAATAATTGAAGTAGATCGTTATGAAACAGAATTAAATGAGGCAACTCCAGGTGATATTCGTGATACAAGTACACCGAAAGCAATGGCAAACAGTCTTCAACAATATGTATTAGAAGATGTGCTAGATGCAGATAGAAGAGAAATTCTTACAAACATGCTTATCAACAATACGACAGGTGATGCGCTAATTCGTGCCGGTGTACCTGAAGGTTGGACTGTTGGAGATAAAACTGGAGCAGGAGGATATGGAACGAGAAATGACATTGGTATCATTTGGCCAGAAGATAACGAAGAACCAATTGTTATTGCAATAATGTCTAGTCGCGATGTAGAAGATGCAGATTATGATGATAAATTAATAGAAAAAGCGACGAAGGTAGTGGTTAAGGAGTTAAGTAATTAACTTGATTTAGTAATAGCTAGTAGACTTAAAATTCTAGTTTTGTCTGGAATGGAACTATTGGTACAATAATTAAAAAGGGTATCTAAAATGAGATTAAATTTCTCTTTTTAGAGAAGGGGAAGGGGAAAACATTATGGATTTAGGTTTGCATGGGAAATCAGTAATTGTTGCGGCTTCTAGTAAAGGGTTAGGAAAGGCGTCTGCAAAGCAATTTGCTGCAGAAGGGGCAAAGGTTATTATTTCGAGTCGTAATCAAGAAGAATTAGAGAAAGCACAAGATGAAATTCGTTCAGTAACTGGAAATCACAATGTGAACTATATTGTTTGCGATATTACTAATCCAACGTCTGTAAGAGAATTAGTGTTAAAGACAATTGAATTAAATGGAACTGTTGATGTTCTTGTTAATAACGCTGGAGGTCCGCCTGCCGGAAACTTTGATAGTGTAAGTGATGAGGATTGGACCGGTGCATTTGAATTAAACTTACTTAGCTTCGTGCGTTTAATAAGAGAAGTATTGCCTCATATGCGAAAACAGGGAAGTGGGCATATTGTAAATATTGCTTCATCGTCTATTAAACAACCTATTGATAATTTAATCCTATCTAATACATTTAGAGCAGGAATTATTGGTTTGGCGAAGAGTTTATCACAAGAATTAGCCCCGGATAACATTTTAATCAACACGATTGGGCCAGGGAGAATTGGAACAGATCGTGTAAAGCATTTAGATGAATTTGTAGCAGAACAGCAAGACATAAGTTATGAAGACGTAAAATCAAAAGCGGAATCATCCATTCCAATAGGACGCTATGGGAAGCCCAAAGAATTCGCCAATTTAGTAGTATACTTATGTTCGGGTGCCAATACGTATATAACTGGACAATCGTTATTAGTTGATGGCGGTATGGTGAAGGCGTTGTAGATTTCATCTTATTTAAGATATAAAAAAAGCGCTTAGAATGAGTTTAATCTCTAAGCGCTTTTTTAAATTATATGGTTTTGCTCTCTCCATTTAGAATTAATTCAAATGAGATATTTGCTTTTAATGAATCGGATACAGAGCAATATTTTTCTTCTCCTAAATTGATTGCACGCCATACTTTTTTGCTATCAATATCACCATCGATAATAAAAGTAACAACAATATCCGTAAATCCTTTCGGAGCTTCTTCTTTTCTAATACCGTCAGTTTCTATTTCTATCTTTGTTATTTTATCAAGGTGTGGTCTCAATATCATCGTTACATCAATACCGATACAACCTGCTAATGAACTTAAAAGCATTTCGGTTGGAGTAGCGCCTTTACCTAGGCCCCCGTAAGCTTCTGTTGCATCCATATTTATTTCATATCCTGAATCACCCGTAGCAGTAAATGCTCTACCGCCAGTCCATTTAGTAGTCACTTTCATCTTTATCATCCTTTCTTAATAGTTTAAGCTTGTTCCTGGTCCAACAGGTATTCCAAGAATGTACCAGATAGAAAAGAATATCATCCATGTAATCAGAATTACTATTGAATGGGGAAGCATTAGTGAAATTACAGTACCTATTCCATTTTGCTTTCCATATCTTTGAGCAAATGCTACAACAAGTGGAAAAAATGGCATTAATGGAGCGATAATATTTGTTGCAGAATCGCCAATTCGGTATGCTACTTGTGTTACTTCTGGAGAGATCCCCATCTGCATAAACATTGGAATAAACACTGGTGCCATAATTGCCCATTTTGCAGAGTCAGCTGCGATAAATAAATTAATGATGGCGGTAATCAAAATTAAAGCAATAAGTAAGAATACGCCATTTAATTCGATTGCTTCCAATAGGTTAGCCCCGTTTACAGCAATAATAGTACCTAAGTTAGTATAATTGAAAAATGCAACGAATTGTGCGGCGAAAAATATCAATACGATAAATCCGGCCATTGTCTCTAAAGAGGAAGTCATTAGGCTCGCTATATCTTTGTCATTGCGAACAGTTTTCGTAACAATTCCATAAACAATACCAGGAATTAAAAAGATTAACATCATTAGAAAAATAATACTACTCATAAATGGAGAAGTAATAATACTTCCATTCTCTCCTCTTAAAGGCCCATTTTCTGGAATGACTAGTAATGCTATGGCAATAATCGTTATTAATATTGATATATTTGCCCAGAAAAGTCCTTTTTTCTCTACTTGAGTTACTTTGGTATTATCATCATTGCAATCTTCACCTGAAGTGTATGTTCCTAATTTAGGTTCAACGAGTTTATCTGTAATAATTGTACCTAAAATTACAATTATGAATGTAGATGCCAGCATGAAAAACCAATTATCTGTTGGGTTAACAACATAGCTTGCATCTAAAATTCTCGCTGCCTCTGTAGAAATACCAGCTAGTAAAGGATCATTTGTACCTATTATTAAATTGGCAGAGTATCCACCAGCTACACCAGCAAAAGCTGCAGAAAGCCCTGCTAAAGGGTGACGATTAAAACCTAAAAATATGATTGCTCCTAATGGTACAAGTACAACATACCCTACAGATGCAGCTACATTGGAAAGTACACCCATTAATACAACAATCGGTGTAACAAAACGTCTTGGCGCTTTAGATACAGTATTAGTCATTAAAGCACTAATATATCCACTTTTTTCAGCAACCCCAACGCCAAGCATTGCAACAAGTACTGGTCCTAGTGCTACAAATGAAGTGAAATTACCGACAACGCTGGAAAACATGTGGGCAATACCATCTGGTGTAAGTAAACTGATTGCCTCTACTGAAAGTGTTTCTCTTTCCATTGTTTCATTATTAACACCTTCGAATGAAACTGACACTCCCATGAGATATAAAATATGTGATAAGGAAATGACAATTAAGGTGAATAAGATGAATATTGTTACAGGGTGAGGGAGTTTATTCCCTAACTTTTCTATCGTATTTAATGCTTTTATCGATTTGGATTGATTCTTATGACTCATTTTTTCCTCCTATATGAATAACTATAAATACATATCCTAGTATACAGATGAGATTAATTATGTCTAGTAAATTGATTCAGTATTAGTTTGAACCAGAATATTAGTTGCAATTCTATAAAACTTTTTATGCTATTGGTTATTTTTGTCGAATTAAATATTATTTTGTCAGTTTTTGTAATAATTTTAAGAATTTTATATTGACAATTGAAGTGAGTATTGATAGATTTATTGATGAAAAGCGAACATTTTTATAATTAAACTTAAGAAATGTTCGGAATTTGTTTGTTGGTCATTGGAAATTTAATGATTTTTATAAAGGGAGAGGGTAAAAAGTGTACTTTAAAGATAATTATGAAGAAATAAAAAGTATAGCAGAAAAGATCTATCATCATCCTGAATTAGGTTATAAAGAAGAGAATACAAAGCAAACAATCATTAATTATTTAACAACAATTAATCCAAATATTAAGTTGGACTACTTTAGTACGACAGGTTTTCGAACGTCGCTAGGAAGTGAACATGCGGATATTAATATTGCTTTTATTGCAGAATTAGATGCTGTTTATGCTCCTTCTCATATGTACGCAGATGAACAAACAGGTGCTGCACATAATTGTGGCCATTATACACAAGTTGCGATTGCACTAAGTCTTTATAATTACTTATATCAATCTAAAGCGTATAAAGATTTAACCTACAAAATCACTTTTATCTTTGTACCTGCGGAAGAATATTTAGATCTAGAGTATAGAGAAGAGTTAATGAGCCAGAAGAAAATCAGTCATTATGGTGGAAAGCCAGAAGCAATGAAACTTGGTGTATTTGATGATATTGATATTGGAATTTGTGTGCATGCAATAGGAGGAGAGTTTTCAAAACGAACAATTGAGATTAATTGTGATTTAGCTGGATTTCTATATAAAAAATATACGTTTAAAGGAAAAGCGACACACGCAGGTTTTGATCCATTTTCATCAATAAATGCCTATAATATATCTACTTTATTCAATACAGCAGTTGGGTTAGGGAGACAACAATTAAAGGATGGGGAAAATGTAAGAATTAATCCAATTGTAATGGAGTCAGATATGTCTACGAATGTCATACCTAATCAGATAACTGTAGGCACCGATTTACGTACAAGGTCCGTTGATTATATGAAAGAGGTAGCTGGTAAATTAGATGCAGCTGCCAAAGGTAGTGCTATTGCGCTAAACGGGGAAGTAGAGACAAAAACTCAAATGGGATATTTACCGTTTATTCAAGATAGGTATCTTTCAACATTTGTTGGTGAAGCATTTGATGAAAATAACGAGATAGAAGAGATCTGGAATAATAATGCTATTAGTGCTGCAGGAGATATTGGAGATCTGTCTTATATGATTCCTTGTATACAGATTGGATACAGTGGTTTCACGGGTACGATTCATGGTGATGATTTCATAGATATTGATCCGGAATTTATTTATGAGGTTTTTCCAAGATTTTTAAGTCAAGTCATCGATAAATTAGACGGAAATATCGACACTTCTAAAATTTATCGTCGAACTTATCAAGATTATATGAATGTCATTCAACATATTGTGAAGGAAACTGATCAAATATAGGGAGCGATACAGTTGAAAATAAAAGATTTGGTTTATTTGATTGCGTTTGTATTAGTTATCATTACAATTTCTGAGATGATAGGTTTCCAAAGTATATCTATAGGAGACATCTCTATTGGGGTATTGCCTTTAGTATTTGCTATTGTAATAACGATGATATTAGGTTTGCAGTTCTTTCGAAAAGGTTTTTGGAAACAAATTTATAGTAAAGTAAACATTGAGTTTTCTGGAAAGTATTTGATATTTATTATGCTCCCTTTAATGGCTCGTTATGGAGCAGACGTTGCCCCTCAGATTAGAGAAATACTACAAATTGGGTGGGTATTTATTTTCCAAGAATTCGGGAACTTGGGAACGGTTATTTTTGGTTTGCCAATAGCAATAATGATTGGTTTACGTAGAGAGGCAATAGGTGCAACGCTAGGTATTGGAAGAGAAGGTGAGCTTGCTTATATCTCTGAAAAATATACTTTAGATTCAAAAGAGGGAAGAGGAGTTTTATCTTTATACATTATTGGTACGTTATTTGGAGCTATCTTCTTTAGTATTCTAGCTCCCATTCTTTTAGGTTTGGGAATAAGAGTAGAGGCATTAGCGATGGCTTCTGGTGTTGGTTCTGGAAGTATGATGAGTGCTTCTTCGGCAAGTCTTGTAGCACAAATGCCAGAAATGGAGAGTACTATTTTGGCTTATGCATCAGCAAGCCAGTTATTAACTAGTTTTCTTGGAACATTTACGATGGTATTTTTAGCTGCTCCATTACAACAATTTATGTATAAACTTCTAGTTCGAGGTGAGAAGTAATGACGGGACTATTATCTAATAAATATATTAAATTTGGTCTGATCATATTTTTGAGTGTAGGATTGATTATGTTTACACAGGAAATAAAGCACTTGAAAGACCCAAACTCTATGCCGGTAACTGGTATGACGGTGTTAGGATTAGGTGTCCTGTGGTTATTTTCGATGATTGGGATTTTGATATCTGATTTAGTAAATAAAACTTCTATATCGATCTTGCGTGAATTCCCGGTTTTGGGATGGGTATCTATTGTTTCGTTATTGATGTGTCTGTTATCAGATTTTTTTATACAAGCTATACAAGCAGTTGATTTCTTATCAATTACGACACCTATATTAACATTTGCTGGTATATCAGTAGCAAATAGATTAGTTGATTTGAAAAACACTTCATGGAGGGTAGCCATTGTAGCGGTGTTTGTTTTTACAGGAACTTACATTGGAAGTGCATTAATTGCGACATTAGGGCTTTATCTAGCAGGGAATTAAATGTTTAGCTATAGAGTGAGAATGCGGGATAAACTGCCAGTATATGTCTGATTTTGTTTAAGTAGCCTATAGGCATACATTTATAACGTTTAATAATATAATCTTCTATTTTAAATTAAATGTTTTATAAAAAGGAATGGAACACATTATTCTTGTGTATCCCATTCCTTTTTTATAAAACTTTTATCAGTTTCGCCAGTAGACTCCGACTTCATAAGTCTACATTTATTCTTTTTAGCATGTCTTTGCCTAGATTCTTCTAATTTATGATGTGAATCTTAGAAAAACATTGATACAATGGCACCATTCAAAAGGTTAGCAAATGTGGCTGCAATTAATGCCTTCAGCATAAGTTTTTGAATCTCAGTCTTACGTTGTGGGACCATGTTAGAGAGCATCCCGACAATACTTCCAGCTGCTCCAAAATTAGCAAATCCACTTAAAGCAAATGTCAGTACTGCTAAAGCTCTGTCTGATAAGCTATCAACCATCGTAGAAAGCTGAGCAAATGCAACAAATTCATTTAATAATAACTTCTGTGCAAGTAAATTTCCAGCTACAAGTGCTTCGTCCCATGGAATACCGATAACAAAGGCAATTGGTGCAAATAGATAACCTAGAATTAATTCCAAAGAAAAATTTTCAAAGCCAAATAGTGAGCCGCCCCAGCCCAAAATTCCATTTATTAATGCTATTAATCCAATAAAGGCGATTAGCATCAAGCCGACGTTCACTGCAAAATGTAATCCTTCCTTCGAGCTCGTGAAAATAACATCAATAATATTAGTCTTCTCTTCACTCGAGGCAAGTACAGTTTCTTTCCATTCATTTTCATTTATTTCTTCTGACTCCGGTATGATGACCTTTGCAATCATAATTCCTGCAGGAGCGGACATAATTGCCGCTGATAGCAGGTATTCTAAGGGAATTCCCATTGCTGCTAAGCTTATCATAATTGCACCTGAGACAGACGCCAACCCACCAACCATTACAGAGAACAGCTGTGATCTAGTCATGTTAGCGATATACGGTTTTACTACTAAAGGTGCCTGTGTATTCCCAACAAAAATATTAGCTGCAGCAGCAGCTGATTCAGCATAAGATGTTTTCATGATTTTTGAGATAAAACCACCTATGAAGCGCACCATGTATTGCATGATTCCAAAGTGATATAACAATGCGATGAGAACAGTGAGGAAGATAATCATTCCTAGGACGTTCACTGCAAATACGGCGACATCTCCACCTCTATCCGCTAATGGGCCAAAAACAAAGGCAATTCCTTCATGGCCATAATCAATAATGTCATTTATCGCTGTTGACACGTAAGCAAGGGTATCCTTTCCAAACTCCCACTTTAACACGATATATCCAAAAATTACTTGTAAGATAAACCCAATAGAAACGGTCCTTATATTAATAGATTTCTTTTTTTCAGATAATAGAAATGAGAGTAGAGTAATTACTAAGCAACCAGCTAATCCCCATATGAAACTCATATTTACACCTCTTCATTTTTGTGTTTATTAGTAAATCCAAGATTAATAGTTAGCAAACAGTATTTTTGTATCTTGGATTATCGATTTTTTCTTGATGTACGTATAGATAAACTTATAAGGTATCAATAGAGTTACAGCAATTTTAATGTTTGTTGTATTAACTGAACAAATTTGTCACGAGATTGACCCGCTACTTCAATAACTTCCTCATGACTTAAAGGCTGATCTAATATCCCACAAGCCATATTGGTTAAACAAGAAATTCCTAATACTTCTAGTCCAGAATGAATGGCAATAAGTGCTTCTGGTACGGTAGACATACCAATTGCATCTCCGCCAAGTATACGAATCATTCGAATTTCTGCAGGTGTTTCATAAACAGGGCCACTCCACCAACCGTATACACCTTCTTGTAATGTTATGTTCAAATCTTGGGCTGCATCTCGAGCTAAAGCTCGTAAGTTACGACTATAAACTTCGGAAACATCTGGGAAGCGTGTACCTAGGTCTTCATTGTTTTTGCCTATTAATGGGTTTGTACCAACAAGGTTAATGTGGTCACTAATTAACATTAGTTCACCAGGGTTAAAATCAGTATTAACTGCACCACAAGAATTTGTGATGATTAGTTTTTCCACCCCTAATGCTTTTAAGACCCGTACAGGAAAAGTAACTTCATCCAAAGTATATCCCTCGTAATAATGATAGCGACCTTTCATAGCTACTACTTTTTTACCTTGTAAATGTCCAATCACCAATTCATTTGCATGTCCAACTGCATTTGATTTGGAGAAGTAAGGAATAGTTTCATAAGGTATAACAACAGCGTCTTCTATTTCTTCAGCGAGGCTTCCTAATCCTGATCCGAGAATCATTCCTATTTCTGGTTTAATGCCTGTTTGTTCCGAGATAAATGATTTTGCTTCTAATATTTCTTCTGTTTTATGCATTTCTGTTTCCTCCTAAATACTGTGTTATAAAACTGATGCGAAGTTTGATAAATGAACCCGAATACTAAAGTAAAAAAGCCTGAAAAAGATAGAATTAATTCTACCTTTTCCAGGCCTATTAGAGTCAAAGTTTGTTTACAATGTGAAATACCACACCAAAACATGATAGACAAGAGAGCAATTAACTCATTTGTCCATACATATAACTTCAACTCGTAGTCCGGTTCTTTTTGGGAACTTGGTAGAGACGTTCAGACCATATTACTGAACATATACGAGTACAATATTTAATTTCGCTATTAATATAGCAAATTAAAAGTATGTTAGCAAGCGAAAAGTGAACATTTTAAACAAAAATACAATTAATGTTCGTGTTTTAATCAAAAATGAATGTTGAGTATAGATTTTATATTGTCTAGTTCGTTAAAATTGTAAACAATGAATAACTGTCATATTAATTAAAAGGGACACTCATAAAATGCGAGTGTCCCTTTTAGAATTTTTGGTTTATCCAAAATTATGAAGGTGAACTACCATTCATTACGTAGGGAAAGATCGATCCCCATTGAATAAAGTTCCCTTTATGGTGAAAGTATTGTGCCATATTTACAAGGGCTGGTAACCATAAAATTTTCTTTAATGAATAACTAGTAATTTTGCCACGTTCCTTGCCAATCCTTCCAAGTAGTTCGGTCCATTTTTTAAGGCATCTTCTAAATCACAAGGACCTTGAACAATACTAAATGCTGCATCGATTCCATGGTTATAGACTTTTTCATAATCAGTACCTAAGGTTCCGCTTAAAGCTATAACAGGAATGTTGAATCTTTTTGTAGCCTTGGCAACCCCAATAGGGGTTTTACCATAGATGGTTTGTCCATCGATTTTTCCTTCACCGGTGAGGACAAGGTCTGCATCAACCACCCGTTCGTAAAAATTGGTTTCTTTTAAGACGATTTCTACTCCAGGTTCGAGCTTTGCATGAAGAAATGCTAGTAATCCAGCTCCGAGTCCTCCTGCTGCACCAGCTCCTGGGATATCTTTGACAGACTTTTTTGTAACCCGTTCTAACACATCATGGTAATTGCTGAGAGCAGAATCAAGGTCAGATACCATTTTTTTATCTGCCCCTTTTTGTGGTCCATAAATTGCACTTGCACCGTACTCTCCTAATAGTGGATTATCTACATCACAAGCAACAATTATTTGTACATCCTGTAACCTTTTATCTAAATTACTTAAGTCGATGTCATCGAGATCGATTAAACTTCCTCCCCCTGAAGGTATAGAGTTTCCTTCGCTGTTTAACAATTTACCACCTAATGCTTCTACCATTCCTGCTCCGCCATCGTTGGTGGCACTTCCGCCAATGCCAAGAATGATTTTTTCTACATTATGGTCAAGAGCTGCTTGTATTAATTGTCCTGTACCATGGGTCGTTGTTTTTAAAGGGTTTCGTATTTCACTAGGGACAAGTGCAATTCCTGAAGCCTCGGCCATTTCGATAATTGCAGTCGTTTTATCTCCAGAAATTGCGTAATTAGCGATAACTGAATTTCCTAAAGGTCCAGTAACTTTTTTGGAATGTGTGGTGCCGTCAAGTGCATCGGCAAGGGATTGAATGGTTCCCTCACCGCCATCTGCCATTGGTATTAGCTCGAGATCTAACTTATCTTGAAATACAGATTTAACACCTTTAGCAATTGCAACTGCCGCTTGTTGTGCTGTCATACTTTCCTTAAATGAATCGGGTGCGATTACGATTTTCTTTTTCTTCAATTCCATTCACTCCTTAACTTAAAAGAACAACGGTATAATTCCGTATATAATCGTAGATACAATTGCGATAGTTAAACCTACCAATGTTTCATAAGGAATTAATTTTAATCGTTCTTTTACTTGCATCCCCACACTTCCTGCTGTCGCATGGAAGAAGCTTCCGTGTGGCATATGGTCAATTACGGTTGAACCAGCATGAATCATTGCTGCTCCACCCAATGCTGCTACTCCCATTTCGAGTAAGGTAGAAGCAAATACACTACTTGCTACTGTAGCCCCTGCTGTAGTTGATGCAGTTGCACCGGACATAAATATTCCAGAGACGGGAGCGAGCGAGAATGCTGGTAAACCAAGTCCTTCTAATGCGTTTATCAATACTGTATCAATACGTGAATTTTGGATAATTCCGGCTAGTGTACCTGTTCCAATTAACAGAATAGCTACAGGTGCCATTTTTTCTAATCCAGTTTTAATATAATCATTTGTGTTACGCCATTGTCCCATTGCAATAATTCCAATCAACCCTCCGACAGGAAGTGCAATGATTGGATCGATATTAATATCGAAGAGAGGTCGCAATGCAAGTAGGACAATTGCAACAATTGGACCAAGTAAGGATGTAAACAATGATGGTAAAGTGTTTTCCTCGGATTGTTCGATTTCTTTTTCTTCAATCATTGTACCGCGTGATGAAATCTTTTTCGCGATAATATACGTAGCAACGATACCGAATATAGCAGGAATAACTCCTGCCCCCATCACAGATATAAGCGGAACATTAAACGCATCAGAAACTGCAATCGTATTTGGATTAGGAGACATCACATTACCTGCTTTACCTCCACCGACCATTGCAAGTAGTATCGCTATTCTAGATAGACCCGCATTAGAAGCGATTACGAGAGCAATTGGAGCAACGGTTATTACTGCTACATCAACAAAAACACCGACTGCTGTTAAGAACATCGTTGCTAATGCGAGTGCTAATAGAGCGCGTTTTTCACCAAACTTAGTAACAATGGATTGTGCTATTTTAGCTGCTGCTCCTGATTCAATAAGGATACCAGCGAGAATTCCTGCAGCCAAGATTCTTAATACGGATGGAATAATTCCTTGGGCACCACTAACCATTAAGCTAACGGTGTCAACAATATTTGTACCACCTATTAATCCGCCAATTAGTGCCCCTGTCATAAGACCATATACAGGCGGGATCTTCTTTAATATCATTATAATTGATATAATTAAACCGATAATTGCACCGAATGCACTTACTTCTATTTCCATAGCTGTTCACCTTCATTACATGTAGTTTTAATACTACCTTCATTGTAAGCGTTATCAGCATCGGATATCATTAGTCATTTGAACAAAAAGGCAGCGTTTTCTTTGTGTTATTATTGTGCGTTTGCATGAATGACGATGTTAATTATTGTTTGATTCAAGTTTATATAAAAGTTGAGCCATTTTTAACTCTAGAAGGTGATTAATATTTCTAGGGTCTTTTCCAGTTATTTGATATATTTTGTCTAGTCGATATGTTAATGTATTTCGATGAATAAATAGCTTATCGGAGGTGATAGACATTTTTCCGTTTTCCTCTATATATGTTTTTAATGTTTGGTGAAGTTGTGTACCATCATTCTCTGTAAGAATGCGGTGATACGTCGCAATTAGCTGCTTTGTTGACTGCGGGGTATTCTTGAGCAAATCATAAGCCAAAATTGCAAGATTTAAGTCTTGATAACTCCATATCCCGCCTGATGGATATAGTGTATTTGCAACTTCGATTATTTTTTGTGCTTCTTGATAGGATTGTCTCCAACCGTTTACTCCCGTTAAATAAGGCCCGACTGCAATAGTCATATGGGGGATAGCTGAAGTCTTATGCTTTTCTATTAAAATATCCTTTAAAGGAGTATTGCTAGATGGTTGGATTTCTTTTTTTAGTATAAGGTGTTGATTTGTAAATAATGGTATATACTCATCTTCTTGATTAAGCCAAGAGTGAATATGTTTTTCTACATCTTTTGTATGTTTTTTATCTAATACTGGTGTAGATATGATAATAACAGCATAGGTTGTTTTGATATCTAGTTTTGCATAGTGTGCTCTTTCTTGAATATATGTTTGATCTTGTTCGGTTCCTAAAAGAATATTAGTGATTTGATTTTGGCGAATTTGTTTATTTTGCTGAATTTCATTTGTTAAAAAAGCCTGTTCTAGCGTAAGTTCTGCACCCATTTGGATTAACTGAGAATAGTCACGGATATCATCTGGATGTCCGGTTATTCCGATTACACCTACAATATTTTCTTGAAAAGTAATAGGTAAATTAATCCCTGGCTGAGAGCTATGCCAATGATTGGTTCTTGAAGTATCAATTTCAATCGTATGTTTTTCTTTAATTACTTGAACGGCTCCATCGTGTAACTGTCCGATTCTAGAAGGTACACCTGAAGCGATGATTGTACCTGTTTGATCCATAATATTTATATTGGCATGTATAATGGACATAGTACGTTTTACGATTTCGTTTGCTAATTGTTCGGTTAAGATGGTCTTCAACTCCTTTTGTTTCTATGTATAGTATAAAGGATTTGTTAGCAATAGAAAGTTTAGTATGAATTATACTATCTACTATAGCCACTTGACAGGATGAATATATTAATTACAGTGAGTTTAATAGAGAATTTTTGATTTTGCCACCATATAGGTGAATTCAAAAGATAGGAGTGACAAAATGTATATCGAAGCAATTGTGCAGACAGTGGAGGAAGCAATACAAGCAGAAAAGTTTGGAGTGGATCGATTAGAGTTAGTGTCTGGGATGAAAGAGGGAGGATTAACTCCTAGTTATGGGACGATAAAAAAAGTTCTAGAACATGTAAATATTCCTGTACAAATAATGGTGAGACCGCATAGTTATCATTTCATTTATACTGCGTGTGAGTTAGACACAATATATGAAGATATTCGAAATATAGTTGAATTAGGTGGGAGAGGAATTGTTTTTGGTGCCTTGCACCGTGACAGTACAATAAACATGGATGCTTTAGAGACGGCAGCAAGTATCTCAGATGAGCTGGATATTACGGTTCATCGTGCTTTTGATGAAGTACCTTCATTAGAAGAAGCTTATTTGTCTATTGCTGAATGTAGTAATGTACAGCGTATTTTAACTTCTGGTGGTTCTTCAAATTGTTTAGAAGGAAAGCAATCATTAAAGAGTTTAGTCGAATTAGCGAATTCCTCTAGAGGGCCAAGCATTTTACCAGGTGGGGGCTTAAATATGGATAATTTCAATGAAATACACTATTTTGTTCAAGCTGACCAGTACCATTTTGGAACCGGTATCCAGACGGATGGGGATTTTTCAAAAGGGTTAGATGCGGAGAAATTACAGGTAGTCAAACGTATTTCATAGACCAATGAATGAACGTGGAAATTACACCTAGATTTACAATAATAGTATCAAAAACCTATGCTCTTTACATATATGCATAGGTTTTATTTTTGCTTCGTTTTCTTTTTTCTCCTATACAATATAAAGTAAATAAAGAGTAATGCTAGAAAAAATCCAATTGCATTGTTTCTGAGACTGCCAAATGTAATACCATCTTTAATAAATATGAAATCTATCAAATAAATGAGAGGAATAATGATGAAGAAATATCCAAAGATAGCTAGGATAAAAAATGGTGCAAAGCGCATCGTTATCAATCTCCTTTTTAAACTATCCCCTTAATCAAATGGATTAAAACAAATATGTTTATCGAATTTATACTCTAAACGTTCTATTTCACTCCTCTGGAACATAATTTGATAAAGGTTTATTTAATTGGTGTTAGGAGGTTACATCATGACTGATGGGAATAACGATGAATTGAAAAATTCTCGTAATTATTCACAGGGGCATGGGAGTCAAGGACCACATGGATATGAAGGAAATGCAGGTGATAAATCCCATACGAATCCTGCTGCTTTTAACTGGGATATTGATCTTCCAGCAGAGATTCATTCACAGACTGTCGGAAAACGTGGACCAATTTTAAAACAGGACAATATTGAGCACGAAACATTACAAACATTTATTCATGAGAAGATAATAGAGAGACCGGTACATGTAAAAGGTTGGGGAGCTTTTGGTTATTTTGAAACATTGTATTCTATGAGTGATTATACAACATTATCTTTCTTGCAGACACCGGGTACAGAAGTGCCGGTATTTGTGCGGTTCTCCTTAGCAGTTAGTACAAAAGGAACCCCAGATACATCCCGTAATGTAAGAGGATTCTCCACTAAATTTTATACAGATAACGGCATATTCGATTTGATATGTAATCATATTCCTGTTTTCTCTGTTCGCGACACAATTCGTTTTCCAGAAGCGATTAAAGCGTTTTTACCATCTCCGGTAGATAACTTAATCGATCCCACACGCTACTGGAATTTTGTGGCACGTGCGCCTGAATCACTTCTCTTTACACTACTTGTTTACTCCAACCTTGGTACAGTGAAAAGTCTACGTCATTTGCCTGGGCATAGTGTAAATACCTATGTTTGGAAAAATGGAGAAGGAAAACGATATTTTGTTAAATACACGTGGGCACCGCTGGCTGGAGAACAGTATATTCGTAACGATGAAGCAGTACGACTAGCGGGAGAGAATCCGGATATTGCAGGACAGGACTTACATGATGTCATTGAAAGAGGGGAGCCAGTTGAATTTGGGTTATATGTACAGATCATGGATCCTGAAGATGCTGCCAATCTACCATATGATCCATTAGACGATACCAAAATATGGGATCAACAACAGTTCCCTTTCCAACCAGTGGGAAGAATGGTATTGAATAGGAATCCTGATAATTATATGGAGCAAGTTGAAAAAGCGGCTTTTTCTCCATCTAATTTACAAGAAGGTGTAGAACTATCAGATGATAAGATGTTACAAGGAAGAGCAAATATTTATTGGGATTCACAACGTTATCGGATAGGTCCTGATTTTCGTAATGTACCAGTTAATCATGAATCTGACTGGTGGCCAGGTAACCTTGTGACAAGTGGTGATGGACGCTATGTTGAAGGTAGGTTAGAGCGATCGGACATCGAAAAACAGGATGATTTCACACAACCTGGTATGTTTTACGATTCTCTATCAGACCAACAACAAGAAGATTTAATTAATAATATGGCAGGCGGATTAACTACTGTATCACCGGAAGTATATAATACTGTTCAGGGTTATATGCAGAAAGCTTCAGAAGACTTAGCGAGAAAGCTGAATAGAGCTGTAACAATGATGAAAGAAGATTAATAATGTAATATAAAATCGTGTCGTTAAAAAATTCAACCGGTTTATTTTGAGTTTTACTTCTCTATTCATATAAGCTCTCTTTTTTTAATTCGGAGGTAGATAGGTTTACAATATAAAAACACCCCCAAGTTAGTTGTTAGAGGTGCAAATTATTAATAATCATTATTACTTACTGTCTTGTCTTTTTATGACCTTCTTCTGCTTCTTCTTGTTCTCTTTGTTCTTTAATCTGTTTATGTCTTTGACGTTGGCGATAACCGTATGTCGAAGATAGAACTACATCCTCATTCTCTAAGGCAGAGCCAAGTGCACCTATAATCGTTGCAATACTAGTAGCTGTCCATGCGATGTACAGATAGCTCGTAAAGTTAATTTCCTCATTTATTTGATTTTCAAGCAATTCTGCTGGAATAAAAATATTAACAGCAAAAGTAAATAAAACGTATAGAATAATATAATACAAACATACAGTTGATAGCAAGGTAAAAACGGTAGTAGCATTATATAATTTTCGAATATAGTCATCTTTACCATCTTGAGGTCGTTCCCACAATTTATGGGCTACTATAATCCAACTTACCATGGACGTAATAGCAATAAAAGTTAGTAAAATCATCCGTGGTAATGAATAATAATCACTCAACTGCCATAGTGTTGGGAAGACCAGCGCGTATGCTCCGGTAGTAAATGCAATCATAATTACTTTCATAAATGCTGGAAAGAGTGACCATGGGCGATTGGCTCGTACCATTCCGGAAATGATTCGTATAGCAATACTCCATTTCCGTGGAACAGTAAAACGAACATCGATATTGCATTCACCATGCGTCTCATGCTCATCAGGTGTTTCTCGTTTAATAGGGGAAATTCTTTCTAAGAAACGTTTTCCGATTAAGCGTGTTGAACTTTTATTCTTCAATTCTTTATAATCTTCATTCATAGATTGAAGATGAAGTTCGGCCTTTTTTCTATCACCATCAGAGCTGCCATAATACATTTCGTTTACTAACTGTAATATGGACTCTCGTAGTCTTTTAATCATCCTTGTTGAGCCCAGACTAGGCATGCTAATTAATGCTATGTTTTCGTCTTGATTTGCTTCTGCAATAATTAGCCGTTTTTCTTTGAATAAAGGTAAATCTGTAAGACAAATTCCAAAGTCCCAGTCGTTTTTTTTCTTCTTATTTTGAGTAGCTTTTAGAATGTCAATAGATTCACCAGTACCTGTAAGTGGGTCTTCAATATATTGAACCTCCCATTCGCAATCATCGTCTACGTAAAACTGTAGTAGATTTGGGAGTTCTTCTTTTAATTTTGCTGCAATATAGTTGGGATAACCTGGAGCTGAAATTAAACCAATACTCCTACTAGTTGAACATGTAGTCATAACTTCACCCTTTTCATTGTGCCAATATTAGTATGTTATTCTGTTTAGCCGAAAAGCAAAGGGTTTAAACTACAATTTTAGGTTAACTTAGTAGATGAACTGGCGACGTATAGAGAATTATAACTTATTAAAACTAGGTAGTTATGGTAGTTTTAAATTGTATTATGAAGGTACATTGTAATACGGTTCCATAAAAGTAGCTATGTTACAGACAAAAGTCTACGTAGTCGAATGGGTGAACATGTAATTTCTTCCGAATCCACAAGTCGAATAAAAGTCTAAGCCAGAATAAATAAAAACATATACAATATAGTCCAATTGGTTTAAATTTTTCATTACATTGAATTAATTGAAAATTAACTATTGACAGTTATTTGCTGGTTCGTTATGCTAATATACAAATCTTACACAACTATATAATATTTTCCTTATCAAGAGTCGGGGGAGGAACCTGGTCCGTTGATCCCGCAGCAACCAGTTACAGTTAAGTAACATGGTGCTCATTCCAGCAAGCTTATGCTTGATAGATGAGAAAAGTGTTTATGCCCACTAAATGAAACTCTTCCTCATCGGAAGGGTTTTTTCTTTTTTCAAAAGGGGAGTGTAAAGAAAAACTGGAACAATGTGACTTTAAATATGACTAAACCAATAAGTTAACTTTATTTAGGAGGCAATAGTTACACAAGCCAAGCAATCGAAATTTTTATTAAAACGAAAAGGAGAGAGTGTATTATGCCAACTACAAAAACAGGGAGTCTTTATAAAAAATCGTATTTCAGTCGTATCCAAGAATTAAAGGAATTTGCACCAGGCGTATTTAATTCGTTCTTTGCCTTCAACAACAAAGCGCTTGAAGAAGGGAAGCTTTCCGTGAAACAAAAAGAATTAATTGCAGTGGCAGTTGCTCACATTACAGGTTGTCCATACTGTATTGAACTCCATGTAGGAAACGTAAAAAACCAAGGTGCTGATAAAGAAGAAGTAACTGAGGCAATATTTGTTGCAACAACATTAAAAGCAGGCTCTTCATTAGCGCACGCAGTAAATGGATTGAATGCATATGACGGAAATGATGATGATGAGTTATATAAAGCTTCCTACTTTAAACGACTACAAGAACTTGGTGAGATAAGTGATGATGCTTTCAAAGCTTTCTTGAAATTTGATGGAGCGGTTTTAAAAGAAGGTAAACTTACATTGAAGGAAAAAGAGTTGATTGCAGTAGCCTCTGCGCATACAACAGGATGTGCTTATTGTATTGACTTGCATACGAAAAATGCAAAGGAAGCTGGAGCCAGTAAAGAAGAGTTATCAGAAGCTATTTTTGTAGCTGTTGCTCTTAAAGCAGGTTCTGCATTAGCGCACAGTGTCAATGCATTAAATGCTTACGATGAAGAGTAGTTTAATAGATTCCCAATGTTAATTAATGTAATTATCTTATTCAGATACTAAAAAGGAGCTGAGCATATGGCAAAACAAATTCATTTTAATGGATTCGTGCAAAATTCACCTTCCCCTCATTCAACGGGGCTTTGGAAACATGAGAAAGATTATGGAATAAATCATAATCGTTTAGGTTACTGGACGGAAATTGCGCAAATTCTAGAACGCGGCAAATTTGACTCGTTATTTATTGCTGATGTATTAGGGACGTACAGTGTTTATGGGAAAAGCCATGACGCAGCGACGAGAGGCGCAGTTCAACTTCCTGCACATGATCCTTTACTTCCTATTACAGCAATGGCCGCAGTTACCGAGCATCTTGGTTTTGCGCCAACAATTTCTACTACCTATGCACAACCCTATGTACTAGCACGTCAGTTATCCACATTGGACCATTTAACAGGAGGAAGAGTTGGATGGAATGTCGTTACTTCCTATTTGGAAAGTGAAGCAGTCAATATGGGGTTAACAGAAAGGTTACCGAAAGAATTGCGTTATAATCGAGCGGATGAATTTTTAGATGTGGTATACAAACTTTGGGAGCGTAGTTGGGATGAGGATGCGGTGATTTATGACCGTGCCAATGATACTTTTGCTAACCCAGAGAAAGTTCGCTTAATTAATCATAGTGGGGAGTTTTTTAATGTGCCAGGACCGCACTTAGTTGAACCCTCGCCGCAACGAACGCCAGTATTATTCCAAGCGGGAGCATCACCAAAGGGAAGAGATTTTGCGGCAAAACATGCAGAGGCAGTTTTTACAAAGCAAACATCTATTGAATCGTTGAAAAATTATTCTTCCGATATTAAGAAACGTGCTCAAGAAAAAGGAAGAAATCCAGATGACGTTAAAATATTCCCATTGATGTTACCAATTGTTGGCTCAACAGAAGCAGAAGCGATTGCGAAGTATGAGGACTTCGTAAACCATATCAGCTATGAAGGTACGGCATCCTTACTATCAGGACATACAGGAATTGATTTTTCAGAGTATAATCCAGATCAATATATTGAAGATATTGAAACAGAAGCAGTACAAGGGAATCTAGACCTGTATACGAAAGACCCATATCGTAAATGGACATTACGTGAAGCAATAAAAAATCATGGACTTGGAAATGGTTGTCCAAAGTTTGTAGGTACTCCAGAACAGATCGCTGATCAAATACAAAAGTGGGCTGTTGAAGGTGATATAGATGGTTTTAATGTTGCATTAGCAACTTCTCCAGATACATTTAGAGATTTTGTAGATCATGTAATACCTATATTACAAGATCGTGGAATCTATCGTACGGAGTATGAAGGAAATACATTACGTGAAAATATATTCGGTAAAGGGAAAAAGCGATTGGCTGAAAATCATGTAGCGAAGCAACCAAGAAAGGTTCATACATAATATTTTTAGGTGTGAACTAGATTAGTAAATTAAAACCATGCCACTTCCGTTGACATGGGTCTATAATTTTACAATCGTTTGAAAAGGAGTGAATAGCAGATGGTCACATATTATTTTATTGGAGTTGTCGTCTTCTGGATAATTGGTTTGATTATCTGGAATAAATTCTACCCAAAAGGAATGGAGGAGGACACGAATGCTGACTGATAATCAAACGACTCTTGCGTGGATCATCGGAGCGTGTCTCTTTGGCTACTTTTTGCTCATTGTTTGGTTTGGTAAGCGAGGAGCTAAATATAGTCGTTCAATGAAGGGTTTTTCCATTGCTAAAGGTAAGGTGAGTCCATGGCTAATTGGAATTAGCTTTGGTGCAACCTATTCTAGCGCTAATTTATTTATTGGTGTGCCTGGATGGGCGTATATGTATGGTACACCTGTACTTTGGTATACTTTAGGGTGTTTTGGAGTCACATGGATTGGCTTATTACTTGTAACAAAAAAGTTTTGGGAACAGGGGCAAAACAATGAAGGTAGTTTAACGCTCCCCCAATGGCTAGGTAATCGATATAATAGTAAAGCTTTACAAGTCATTGTAGCGTTATTAATTCTATTTAACATCTACTATATAGTTGCCCAAAACGTAGGTTTAGCAACAATGTTTGAAACAATTATAGGAATACCATATTATTGGGGAATCTTTTTTGGAGTTACATTAACGATTTTATATATTAGTATGGGTGGAGCATATGCACAACTAATTACAGATGGAATTCAAGGTATTGTGATGTCGGTTATTTCCGTGCTTTTATTTCTTTCTCTTTTTTGGACAATCGGGGGAGGATGGGGAACTTTAGGAAATTTAACCGGACAATTAAATAATGCTAATCCTGCTTTAACAGCTCCAACAGCTGCAGACAGTCCATTTTATAGTGGGTTCGCCATTATGGCAATTCAATGGTTTTTACTTAGTTTCGTCCTTCTTCCACAATTAATGAATAAAGTATTATCTGTAGGGAAGAAAGAAGACCTTCGCACATTTACATTATCTGCGGGAGCAACCCTGTTTTTTTTATCTACATTCTCTGTGTTCGCTGGTTTAGCCGCAAGAGTTCTGATACCAGGATTAACATCATCCGATAGTGCAGTCCCAGCATATGTATTGGAGTATTTCCCAACGGTTCTAATTGTATTGATTGTAATGGGAATGGTTTCGGCGATTCTATCGACTACAGATAGCTTGTATCTTGGTATGACGGCAAGTATCGGAAATGATATCTATAAAGTAGTTATCGCTCCTTTTCTTTATAAGAATAAAAATCTATCTGTAATGCAAATAGATCGGAAAGCAGTCCGAGTAGCTCGAATTGCATTATTTATTATCGGACTAATTTCGTTATATATGTCATTCAACCGTCCAGAATCTCTATCATTACTGCTACAATTCGGGACATCGGCGATCATTAGTGGAGTAGTAGCCCCACTAACACTAAGTTATTTTTGGAAAAAAGCAAATCGTGTTGGTGCCATAGCTTCCGTAATCGTAGGTGCAAGCTGCTTTATGACTCTTACTGGTTTTGGGATTCAAGATCATGTGTTTACCGCATTGCTTTATAGTTCCATGCTTGGCTATGGAGTTATGATTGCTGGAAGTCTGTGGGCAGA
Source organism: Oceanobacillus kimchii X50 (assembly GCF_000340475.1). Classification (NCBI taxonomy): domain Bacteria; kingdom Bacillati; phylum Bacillota; class Bacilli; order Caryophanales; family Bacillaceae; genus Oceanobacillus; species Oceanobacillus kimchii. Next base: position 2,867,444 of record NZ_CM001792.1, on the reverse strand, counting down.
ACATATGAACAGTCATAGGAAAGTTAAACAAATTGAGCAACAGCAAGTATTGTAAATGATGGAGTCAAAATAAAAATACGAACGAGCTCTCATATAGGAGAATCTTTCGTATTTTTATTATATTATTTTCCCTCTATTTTTCGTTTCTCAAATTCCCTAAGCTCATCTACAAATGCGGTAAAGTTATCGGGAGTAAGTTTAACTATGTCTGTACCTTTTCCACCATGTTTCTCAATGGTTCCGTCTTCATATTGTAACCATAGCCTCCAACTGTAACCATCTTCATATGTTTCAGCATCTTCAAATGTATAATCTTCTTCCCAGTTTTGTACATTGTGTTTTTCTAATATGTTGTTAACTTCAGCAGTGTTATTCACTTCGATTACACCGTCTTGTGCACGTAACCCTCTACGACTGATAATAGGATTTTTATAAATTTCATTATTTTTAATATCAATAGCTATTGCTTGATAAGGATCGTCTATACTTGTTTCGTCAAAGAAAATTTTGATTACATTGTCTAAAGGTTGTTTTTCAGCAGCTTTTGGTGCTTTTTCAATGTTTTTAAAGTCATAGATATCTATTTCACTCATGTTATCATCCTCGCCCTCATCGACTTTATTTTGTTCTTTTGTAGTATCTGAATCAGTTTTGTCGTTTCCGCTAGTTCCTTCTGACTGCTGACAACTTATTAAGAAAAAAGAGGCTACGATTAGTAGTAGATATTTGATAGATTTGGACATGTGATCCCACCTTTTACTACATGTTATTAAGCATTTCATCCATATGTTCTTTAGAATTTGGCAAGAATTCACCAACACTATTTAACTGCTGATCTTTGAATTCAGAGTCTTCAAGCATGTAAGCTGCGTAGTAACTTGCAAACCCTTCTTTATTCGGTTCATTGATTCTTTCTTCTGAATTCTCATCTATCCAATAGGAATTGTCGTGGTGACCCCATTTGCCAACTATTTCATTCACGGTTACACCACCATAAACATCAGATGCGTTATTATGTTCATCTGCTTGTAATTCACGGGATATTTGTGTTTGTACTTCACCATATAGCGTTTCTTCTTCAGCTGTTAATGAAACACTAGATGGACCTTCATAAATGAATTCCTCTGTAATATTATTTATTATAGCTTGTTTTTCTGTCGAAGATAGATGGTCATATTTAGAATCATCAAGTCTATGGTTAATCTCGCTTTGTACTCTGTTTGATACATCACCGTGCATTTGATTAGCTAATGTCTTACCATTTGATGTGTAATGATCCGAGTAAAACCCATCCATACCATTCTCTACTCCATGATTATAATCAATAGCATGACCTAGCTCATGAAAAAAAGTAAAGTATGCACCTCTGGCATTGGTACGATCCTCTGTCATGCTACCCATTGTGATGCTATTATCACTAGATCGGTAGAATGCCCCACCACCAGCCTCAGGATCGGCAATGGTCACTTCGTCTAAATACTTTAAAGACATTGTACGATAAGGTTCTTCAGAGGTATACATGAGAAACTTAATTTCAATTTGATCTTTGTCTTCAAGAGGAGAGAGAAAATCATTAGTTTGATCAACATACTGATTATTAGTTTCTTCATATTTAATAATTTCAATTACTTTATCTTTATCCTCTGGATATTGTTGAAGGTACTCGGCGTAGTGCTCTTCTGCTTTTCTAGTGTAATGAATATCATCTATTGTGGAAATCCAACTTAAATCCATTCCTTTCGTTTGAAAGGTACCATTATCGCTGTTAAATCCATTCCCATCTTGAACCTGTTGAAGGCCAGTCATCACTGCTTTAGCAAGACTTATTGCTGTGTCAAAGTTACTACTGGAACTCGAATTATACGCATAAAGATTCTCTAGTTTCTCTTGGAGTTTTTGTTTCATTCGTATATAAATTTGAATCATCATGTTTTGAAATGGTAGTACAACTGTTGCGTCACGCAAAGCTTCAATACTTTTATCAATTTCTTGAATTTGTTCTATTACTTCTTGTTCAATGACATCCGTTGTTGCTACTTGCTCTCGAAATTCGCTTGGATAATTATCATTCTGACGAATTAGCTCTTCACAAAGGTAGATGATACCTTGAGTTAGAGGGAGGTACACATCAATGAGATAAGATTTTGCTGAGGTATATGTTATCCCCTGTAAAAGTAAAGCTTTATGAAATGAATATATTGAAGACTTCGTTTGTTCCATCGATTGTATAATCTCAATACATATTGCGTTCATACTATTCCTTTGATCATCTGTTTCACCTAGATACATACTAAGGCTCATTATTTACCCTCCATGTGAAGCAACCTTCGTTGATACATTAAATCTTCTTCAGACAAGTGAAGAGTTTTTTTCTTCTTTAATAATTCAACTCGCTTTTGATAAATAATTTCTGAGATTTTGCTTGTATAGTGATCGAGTTCATTCTTGTTATTATCAAAAGTCTCACTAAGTTCTCTGTCTTTGTGCCATGAATATTTTAGCTGATCAAATAGTCGCCTATTTCGTTTCATTATTTCTACTAATTCATTTTCTTCATTGTCAATTTCTGTAAACGATTTTGAAATGACTAGTTGTTCTTCTTGTATTTGAGAGATTTGCTTATTTAGTGCTTCCACTTTGTTCATGTTTATCAACCTTTTTTGGCATTATTATAAGTTTTTAGGTCATTTATATATTCATTAATGAAAAAAGGACCTGCAAAACCATTACCAAGATCATCATCTAATCTTTCGAAATCACTAGCTACGGACTGGATATTCTGGATAGTCGTTCGGAAGGATTGATTGAATAATTGAGCTAATTGTACGGCCTCTTCATTTGCCTCTTGTGCTTTTGTATTTACAGATACAGTGGTGTTGGTCGCTTTGAGGATTGTTTTGTTGGTGGCGTTAGATATTGCATCAGAGGCATTTTGCATTTTTGTTGCGATTTCTTCGGCACTTGCAAAGCTACTAATAAACAATGGAATTCACTCCTTATTTAGCTGTATTATAATTTTCTAATACATAGTACTCTTTCGTATAGTATTTATTTTCAGTCTTATTATAGCAGTAGAAGAACAATTTTCAATTGAAACTGAATAAATAACACTAAAACCATGCTAATTACCTAAAATTGATTTATTTATATAAAAATCAGGAAAAAATTACTATATAACAATGTTGGAAGGAGCTGTAAAGATGGGTATCAAATAAAAGTTAAGGTCCAGAAACAAGAGATTACCAGTGTTACTTGAAAGTAGTGGCATACTTATATTTTCCATTGTTTCTATTGATTATGATCATGTTACTTAGATTTAGTGATTTGAATGAAAATTTTTCATTAGTAGGGGAAAGGCTTTTATCATTATTTTTATTAATTGGATGGTTGCTTGTTCTTTATATTTTGATTTCACTTATCATGACATTCTTTTATATTTTTTTGCGAAGAAATTTTCCGGTCTCGAAATTCGTGTAAAGGATAAGGACTAATACGAATAAAATAATATTATAATTTGATTTATTAGGCATATCTCTTTAATAGAGGTATATCTTCAACTATAATAAACCTTAGTATTCTTATGGGAATTATATATTCTTATACATACAATTAGATAAAACGGGGTGGGAATAATGAAGAAAAGCGTTATGATTAGTATTTTTATAGTTTTTTCAATTGTATTTGCTGCTTGTTCAGATGACGGTAGTTCTAAGGAAGAATCGAGTGATAACGACCAAGGTAAAAACAACCAACTAAATGTAAGTTTGGCAGCCGAACCGGTCTCGTTAGATCCACATGCAGCAAATGATGGGAATTCGTTATATGTGATGAATCCGATGTATGATACGCTATGGGAACAAAATACAGAATTAGAGCTTCAACCAGCGTTAGCAAAAAGTTTAGAGCAGATTGAAGATACTGTATGGGAGGCGAAACTACGTGAAGATGTATTGTTTCACGATGGTAGTGCTTTTAATGCAGAGGTTGTAAAAGCAAATTTAGATCGTGTGCTTGATCCAGAAATTGGATCTCCGTTAGCCTTTTTATTCGATATGATTGAAGAAGTAGAGGTAGTAGATGAATATACCGTGCATATTAAAACGGAATATCCTTTTTCAGCATTGCCATCTCACTTGGCCCATCCAGGTGGTCATATGATTAGCTTAGAATCAATTAAAGAAGATAATGAAGCAATTGAAAATGGCGATCAACCTTTTACAACCATTAATGAACAACCTGTTGGTACGGGATACTTTCAGTTTGATGAAAGGTCAATAGATGGTGAAATCACCCTGACTAAAAATGATAATTATTGGGGTGAAGAGGCCGGTGTAGAAGCTATTTCCTTCCGATCTGTTCCGGAAGATCAAACACGTGTAGCAGAAATTCAAACTGGTAATTCAGATATTATCTATCCAGTAAATGCTAATAATGTAGAAGAAATTGACTCTAATAAAGGTACTTATGTGAAACAGTCAGAAAGTGCGAGCATGACCTATGTTGGGTTTAATGTAGAACGAGAACCTTTTACAGATGAAAGAGTTCGACAAGCAATCGCAATGAGTATCAATAAAGATGAAATCGTTAATGGTGCAATGAATGGAATCCCAATACCTGCAAAAGGTCCACTTGCTCCAACTGTTTTCGGGCATAGTGATGAATTGCTGCCAATTGAACAAAATGTTGAAGAAGCAAAAGAGTTATTAGGTGAAGCTGGTTATGAAGAAGGATTTGAAACAACAGTTATGGCTTATGATACGACTACAAGTGATATAGCAACCGTAATTCAATCAAATCTTCAACAAATAGGCATTGATGTGGAAATACAAATGACGGAAATAGGTAATTATCTTGAGACTACTGGTAATGGTGGAGCTGATATGTTTGTTGGAAGTTGGGGCACTGTAACATTAGATGCGGATTATGGATTGTATCCAATGTTCCATTCTGAAAATATAGGTGATCCAGGGAATCGCTCTTTTTATGCAAATGAGGAAGTGGATGGATTATTGGAAGAAGCAAGACAAGAAGGAAATAAAGAAAGAAGGCTCGAATTATATCAGGAAGCACAACAAATAATTATTGACGAAGCTCCAATCGTTCCACTTTATCACTCCGTATTACTTGCAGGTTTGCGTGATGAAGTACAAGGCTTCTATCAGTTTCCAAGTAGTTTTCCATATTTACGTGATGTAACAAAAAAAGAATAACAATAGTGCTTACGCCCGAACTGACCTGAACATGGTTGGTTCGGTTTTTTAATATCTATATATAAATTATACGTAATAGGTAATTTTTTACCAATAGTTCCTACTGTATATGTTTATTCTGTAAATTTATGTGGTAAACACAGTTGAATTCATTTAGTAGGAGGTACTTACCGTGAGTAAAGATAAAAGTTCAAGGAAAGGACTTATAGATTATAAGATTTTTCTACCTGCTATCATTATTATTATAGGAATTAGTATTCCATTATCTTTATATGAAGATGAATCTTTATCGCTTTTAAATTCCATATTTAATACAGTAGTAGATTCTTTTAGTTGGGGCTATCTTTGGTATGGAATAATATTACTCGTGGCTGGTCTGTATTTTTCATTTTCAAAATATGGAAAAGTTGTATTAGGAGATCCGATGGAAAAGCCACGTTTCACATTATTTGAGTATGCATCCATTTTAGTTGCAATGGGTTTAGGATCAACGATTATGCGTACAGCGATGATAGAATGGGGTAATGTGGCAGTAAGTCCACCGTTTGGAGCAGAAGTTGGTTCAGATGCTGCCATTTTATGGGGAAGTGCGTATAGCATGTTTCTTTGGAGCTTCCAAGTCTTTGCAGTATTTGTAATGGCTGCTCCAGCAATGGGATATATTTTACATGTTAAAAAACGGCCAATGATGCGTATATCTGAAGCATGTCGAGTACTATTCGGTGATCGATTTACTGATGGAATCGGTGGTATAGTGCTAGATGTTTTATTCCTAATTAGTATCTTATCAGGTGCTGCAGTTACATTAGGTTTAGGAGCACCGATTGTTACCTATAATTTAGCAGAATTACTAAATATAGAGCTATCGTTTGGTTTAACATTAATTGTCACCGTGGTTTGGGTATTACTATTCTCTATTAGTGCTTACCTGGGTATAGAAAAAGGAATTAAGCGATTAAGTACTTTGAATATGTACTTAGCTGGAGCATTCGCATTATTTATTATGGTTATTGGTCCAGGAGTATTTATTCTCAATTACTTTACAGATACGGTTGGATTTTTAATTTCTAATTATGCCGATATTTCTTTCCATACCAATGCTTTGGGTAGTGGAGAAACATCACATATCGAAAGTAATACTATTTTCTGGTTTGCTTATAATGCTACTTGGGCGATGTTACACAGTGTGTTTGCTGCAAAAATATCTAGAGGGCGTACGATTAAGGAAATGATTCTAACGTATCTTCTTGCTCCAACAATGATTTCTTGGATTGCATCAGGAGTATTAGGAGGATTAGGTGTATATAAATATTTAAATGGTGAAGTTGCGGTCTTAGATATTATATCTAATCAAGACCCATTGGCGGCGATACCGGCAATTTTATCTTCCTTACCATTAGGAAATATAGTATTGATTGTATTTATCATAATCGCTATGATTTTCTTAACTACAACACTCGATTCAACAACGTATACGATTGCATCTTATGCAGGTACGGAAAATATGAGTAAAGCTGAACCTTCAAGGAATTTGCGTATTATAATTGCAGCTATTATTACAATTGTAGCACTTATCTTAATGCGAATTGGTGGTTTAGCACCGCTAGAAGTTGTATCTGGTCTAATGGGATTACCGATCATCTTTATTCAGTTCTTGACGATTTACGCGGCCAAGAAAATGATGGATAAGGATCGTGCATGGATTACAAATGTTAGAGAAGAAGATAAGAAGTATTATAATAAGAATAAAGGTAAGAGAAGTTTCGACTAGATTCTTGCAGTACAAAAAATCCGTACGATGCGTTTATCAATAACCATCGTTCGGATTTTTTGTATTCATTTAAACCTATCCTATTAACAATTGAGAAATAAAGCGTCCTAAAAGACTCTTTCCTAACAAATATGACTGAAAATAAAATTGTATCTTAACTTGCTAAAACTTACGTCAAAATTCAATTTTATCTATGGTAGGTGTAAGCAAAATTAAAAAATATCTTTAGAACGGTGTTTTTTTACTAAGAAAAGACGTTTTAGCAAAAATGTATTTCTAAAAACAGTTAGCTATGATAATAGTACTTTACATTTACAGGAGGAATAAAAATGAATGAAAACAGGGATTTAGAGGAATTTCTAAAGCAAAATGAGCGGAGGGTGTACTACCAAATACATCAATTACAAATCGACGACAAAGACGAGGAATATTTTCAAGAAGGTTTGGTGGCAATGTGGAAAGCATATGAAAACTATCAACCAGATAAAGGATCACTTTCCACATATATGAATTATACGATTAGAAATCGACTCATCGACGCAATTCGAAAAGGGGGGAAAGAGAAGGAGCTATTGGAAAAGTTTAAAAAACAATATCAAGTAGATACCACATCTGGAAATTATCGTAATCCTACGGGAGTTAGTCATATATTGATAGACAACGAGGCGGAAGTTAAAAGTGAAATGGACATAAATAGAGAATTCTGGAAAGTAATACGTAGTTTACTTACAGAAAAAGAATGGAAATGGGTACGTTATTATGTAATAGAGGGAATGTCTCAACAGGAAATAGCCAATCAAGAAAAAGTTACATTAGTAGCAGTCAAAGGTTGGGCAAGAGAGGTTAGAAAGAAACTTCGATCAGCAGGATGGGAAAATTTAAAAAAATTTTAATTAGGATTTTGGAAAATTCAAACTGATGAACATAAAAAAGGATTATTTTTACCTTAAGCTGCGTATATATGAGATAAGTATGGTGAAGCAGACTTGGAAGGAAAGTAACACACTCCCTGCAACGATGTGCTTCCATAAATAAAGCCGACTATCAATCGTTGGTAGTCGGCTTGTGCTTCATCCATATTAGGAAGCAGAATCTTTCACTTCCTCAGGGATAGTGATTTCTTCCACTTCATTAAAATTATTGTAGTCCATGTGGATGTCCATTGTGACCTTTCCTGTATCCGAATTCTCTGCTACAATATCGTATTGTAATGATTGTATGGTGTGGTCATCTTTGTTAATTAAAATGACTAGTTTTTGTTCTACATCATCATCAAGCTCGAAGCCTGTAAGTTCTACGTTAAAGGGGCTTGATAACGCATCATATATTTGTCGGTTAAATCCTTCAAATGAAAGTTGATATGTACTATCTTGTTCTGTAAACTCCGTATTTTCATGTACTTGCTCAATAATACTAAGAATATCGTGATAGGATGGTTCAAATTGTATAGCGTCTGGTTCTATTTGTTGGTAGATCCATTCTGAATCACCTTCTTTAATATAACTATCTTCTTTAACCATATATCCTTCTACGGAGGATTCATTATTCGACGTTGTTGATGTGAAAACCTGATGTAGTGCTGCTGGATTTTCCACAATGGTTGCATTTCCTTGTACGGAAGAAGATTCATTACGAAATTCTGTCTCGACATTGATTGCAATTCCATAATCTGTAGCGTAACTTTCTAAAGTATCTTCTGTTTGTAGTGCTTTTTCAACAATATCTTCCTTATTTTCTGAACAAGCTGATAAGATAATAATTGTAAATAATAAAAGCAACACCAATCTCTTCATGACTTCACGTCCTTTTAGCATCATCGTGCTAAGTATACTATATGGGTCTAAAGGTGTCTATTATTGTTGGATATACATATGGTAGGATATAATAAAGAGAAATTGTCGAACAATGATATAAAGAATACATATAAACTTCTATGGAAATAGCGCAACATTCAGATATATTTGCATCATTACACAAATGTTTCTATGTGAAAAGCACTATTTTGATAAAAAGTCACCCTACGTTTTAGTTCAATTGATTTAATTATCAGAAAACAACTTATCATTTAGGATATCTTTTATTATAATAGTATGAGAATGATTTGAATGAATGTAGAAATGGATAGGAATAACTGGCATTCATCAAAGGTGGTGTGTTAGATATGAAAACAATGGATATTAAACAACTACATACACAAATTGATCAAACACAATCTATGCTGGATCAATCTCGTGAAAAGCTTGATGAAATGAAAAAAGCTGTAAATAGTCTATTAGAGTCTGAGGAGATGTTTACAGGGGAAGCTGCTGAATCGGTACGTACTTTTTATCGTGAGACACACTTGCCTTTACAACAATACGTTCTGGATATGATTGAAAATTATGATGCAAATTTAAGAAAAATAAGAATGAATTTATATCAAATTGAACCTAGTGATAGTGGCAGGATTGATGAAGAGTTTTTACGTAGAGATGTGGAGCAGTCATTAAAAAAAGCTGGCAATGTGACCATGTCACTTACCGACTCCGTTAATCGTAGTCTTTCTTCTATTAGGGATATTGTCTCCATCCCTAATTTAGATGACCAAGAATTTCATGAAAATATTAGTCGTTCTAGAAAACATGTCTTGGATACAGTGGACAAGATGTACGAATTTGATCATAATGCTGCAAATATCTTGAATAACCAGTTTGTAGATATAAAAAACGTAAATAAATATATGTCTGAATTAAATGGATTGCTTACCAATCGAGATATAAGTGTAGGAACATATGAAGCGAAACAATTATTTCATTATGAATTTCATCAGGAGTTTATAGACCGATTGAAGAGACAGGGGTAAAAAGCCATTTATTTGAACGATTTATAATAAAAAAACGCTGTCAACAAGTGAAGTTACGACTTGTTAGACAGCGTTTTTTATGATTCTTGTTTTTCCATATAGCAAAGCAAGGTTAATAAGTGCCTGGCATTTTTTTCGTTATCAGACCCTTCAAATGCATGAATTAAAGATTGGATAACACTTTCTAAAAGGAAAATTCTTGGTTCTTGTGCTTCTAATTCTCCATACAAGAAATCAATAAAGTGACTTGTTTTTGGTTCATTAGCATGATTAATTTGTTGTTCTAAGTTTGCTAATATTTGTTTCATTTCGAATTTGAATTCTTTTATAGAACCATTTGGTTTTTCCATATAAGGATGAAAATATTCCGTTTGGAAAAGAATAGGCTTATCGTTTGAATGAGTATTTATAATATTGTCTAACTGGGATAAAGAGAAGTTAATAATGGTTTCTACTTCTAAAATATGAGGTTTCACATCGTACATAACTTTGGAAGTGAAATGTAAATTTCCAAGTAAACTTACGGCGTAATCAAAAGCGTGTTTTTTTATAAACTTTCCATAAATAGAAGTTAATCGTTCTGCAATCCAAACGATCTCTTGTAAATACTGAGTTTTGATATAAATGTGAAGTTCATCATCCTCTTTGGATGCAGTAGGTAATGATGAAAATAACGCAAGTAAATTATGTTTTCTATCAATATGAAACCGCACTGCGATTTGTTTAATAAAAACAGATTTATCACTAGCCTCTTTTGAAGATTCCAGATGTTTACGTTCATAAACTATTTCTTCTCTTATTAATTGTAACAACTCGATTAAGCATTCATTTTTAGAAGTGAAATAGTTATAGAACGTGCCTTTTGATATAGATGCCACGTTCAAAATATCTTGAATAGAAGTAGAAGTAAATCCTTTTTTTATAAATAACGATTGAGCAGCATCAATAATTTGCTTTTTTTTGTGATTCATCAAATCTATCCTTATTTGAAAATTTAAGTGAATAAATTCCTTTTTATAACGCTAGTATAATTTAATTTTATCTAAAAAGATTTGATATATCAACTTTAATGAAATTTAACAAACTTAAGTATTGCATTTTTTGAACTATGGGTATAAAATGAAAAAAGTTTCCTAAAAACGGATGAGTACTGAATTGATAGAATGAGTAGGTAGATGATATTTTTGTATATTTATACTATGAGTCTAGATAATTAAGTTATTAATTTGTTTTAAGAGGTTGTTCATAAAGTCCGATGAAAATGACACATCCAATTTCTTCGTTGGCTTGCTTTTCCGTTCCTTACGTATTAACTGCATACGTTCCGATACTCAAAGCTACGCCGCCTCGATCTTCTTGGTCCTTTCCATCATCCTTTTTGAACACGCACTATAATTGAAGCTATAGCTACTATGAAATATATAAGAAAGAAGGTAAGATGATGACGAATGTAGAATCACTTCATAAAAAACCGCCTTACGGTATGATCGCAATATTATTTATTGGTGCATTCGTTGCAATTTTAAATGAGACTTTGCTTAATGTTGCATTGCCATCCATTATGAACGAGTTTGAAGTTAGCCCAACTGCTGTGCAGTGGTTAACAAATGGTTATATGCTGGTAAATGGTATATTAATACCTGCGAGTGCATTTTTGATTCAACGCTTTACAAATAAAAGTTTATTTTTAACGGCAATGTCGTTATTTACAATCGGAACAGTGTTGGCGAGTATATCTCCAACCTTTGCCGTACTGCTTATTGCAAGATTAATACAAGCTGCAGGTTCAGCGGTAATGATGCCATTACTGATGAACGTTATGCTAACTGCTTTTCCAATTGAAAAACGTGGAACTGCGATGGGTACATTCGGTCTGGTAATGGTCGTTGCACCAGCTCTAGGCCCGACATTATCAGGATGGATTGTAGAACATTATGACTGGAGAACTTTATTTGATATTGTTATTCCAATTGCATTACTATCATTAATTATTGGGATGTTCAAGCTGAAGAATGTAACTCCTCAACGTGAAATTAAACTTGATGTATTTTCAATTATATTATCTAGCTTTGGTTTCGGGGGGTTATTATATGGATTTAGTTCTGCTGGAGAACAAGGTTGGAGTAGCCCATATGTATATGGAACAATTATAATAGGTGTCATTTCTGTCATTGCTTTAGTTCTGCGCCAATTAAAAATGGAAGAGCCCATGCTACAGTTTAAGATTTTTAAATACCCAATGTTTGCATTATCATCTGCGATTTCGATCGTTTTAGCAATGGCACTATTCTCCGGAATGATTTTACTGCCATTATACGTACAGACAGTTCGAGGATTTACACCATTTGAAGCTGGATTATTAATGTTACCTGGTGCACTCGTAATGGGATTCATGTCTCCAATTACGGGAAGACTGTTTGATAAGTTTGGTGCACGCACATTAGCGATTCTAGGATTGTTAATTACGATGTCAACGACTTACTTTTTTACTCAATTGGACTTGGAAACAACGTTTGGACAGATGATGCTCGTATTTGCGATACGTAGTTTCGGTATGTCGATGGTAATGATGCCTGTTATGACAAACGGTTTAAATCAGTTACCAATGCATGAGAATCCTCATGGTACAGCGATGAACAATACGTTGCAACAAGTTTCAGGAGCAATTGGCTCAGCTTTACTTATTACAATTATGAATAATAGAACAGAAACAAAAGCGGAAGAACTAGCACAATCTGCAATGAATAGTATAGACCCAAGTCAAATGCCATCTGAACAAGCGATGGCAACAATGGAAGCAGAGATTATGAATGAAGCAATGCTTCAGGGAATTAACTTTTCTTTCTTTATTTCCTTATTAATTATGGGAATAGCTTTAGTCTTATCTTTCTTTATTCGTAGAATTGGTACAGATGGGAAAATGATTACCAAAGAAAAACTAAAAACTAGAAATAAAACAGAGTATAGTTCTTAATTTCGTATAAAATTTTGATGTAATAAGAGCATTGTCATTTATAATGACAATGCTCTTTTAGTATATGAGTTTATTTTATGATACTATTCTTCCCCTTTTAAAAAAATCTTGGTGAATAAATCCTTATACATAATGGAAGATCATAAGTAATGTCTTCATAGTGATCATAACCAATTGCCACCTGAAATTTAGATTTATTTGCATGAAAATTCGCTTCCTGGTTCATTAATAAAGGTAGGAGAAGCGAAAGGGTGCTAAAAATGGATTTCATCAACCAGGTAGATGAACTAAAAAAGAAAAACAAAGATTTGAAAGTGAAGGCGATTGTAATAAATGGTACTCTTTATGACGTCATAGGTTTTGAAAGCTTGGTGGACTTTTCTAAAACTTGGAAAATGATTGATACATTAGTTCATGAGGAAGATGAGAATCAATCAGGGAAATATACTTTTCGTTCAGAAAAAATGCCATGGGAGAAACTTCAATCCAGTAAACTGATTCAAGCTTTGTATGAAGGGAAATTAGTTGTTTGGAATCGTAATAGAGAAGTGTCTCTAATTATTGATCCATTCTCACAATCTTTATATCGAAGTATAGATGTACCTGTGAATGAGTCAATTATTTATGGTTCAAAGGATGCTTTTACAGAAAATAGTCAACAAAACATTGGACTAATGCGTAGTAAGTATCGATCAAAGGATGTTGAAGTAATCACAACCCAACATGGTAAAAGAAATCGTCGTTTTTCTTTTATTATGTTAAAGGGAACCACAGAAGAAAAAATGGTACAAAAAATCAAGAAGAAAATTGAGGGATATCCAAATGAAATTAAACAGTTGAAAGATATTCATGTTGCACTTGGATTTTCAAAGTTTGATTTAATTACACGTATATCTTCTACGGAATTACCAGAAAATGCAATAGAATATTTAGAGCAAGGAAAAATTGTTTTTTTTATGGATGGCTACCCGTTTGCATTGGTATTATTCAATACAGTTTTTGATGTATTCAAACAGCCAAGTGATAGTAATTATTTAAGTGTATTTGTTTATGCCTTGTATGCTTTACGTATTATAGGGATTTTGATTGCACTTCTTTTACCTGGATTATATGTTGCCTTGATAACAATCAATCCCGAAATGTTAAAAATTCAATTAGCACTTTCCATAACAGAAAGCAGGCAATTTGTACCTTACCCTGCTTTCATAGAAATAATGATTATGTTATTACTAATTGAATTAATTACGGAAGCTGCAGTACGTTTACCACTTTCCATATCTAATACGATTGGAGTTGTTGGTGGAATCATTTTGGGGCAAGCAATTGTAGAAGCAAGTCTAGTGAGTGGAGTATTGATCATCGTTATTGCTGCAACCACTATTGCCAATGGAATAATTATAAGTTTTGAGAATGGAGTTACTCTACGTCTTATGAAGTATGTAATTGTGATTTTTTCGGCTTTATTTGGAATTCTAGGACATGTTATTGGACTATTAGTACTGTGTGCTTATATTGCCCGGATTACAAATTTTGGAGTACCTTATGTCCGATGGAAAAAGGAAGGGATTCAAAGTGAAAATCAGTAATCTATTGATTATAACCTATTTTTTTATTGTGAATATAGGATTAATGTTTCTTCTTTATCCAACACTAATTCTTGATACGGTTGAAAATGGACATTGGTTGGTTGTTCTATTACATGGGATTTCATACATTCTTATAATAGGGCTCTTTTTATATGGGATATCGAAACTAAAGAAACCCAATATTTTAGAACATTTACCTAAAAACCGTTGGTTAGTTTCAATAGTAGTTTTTATCCCATTAAGCCTATTTTTAATTGGAACAGTAATTACTGCTGTTCGTACTTATGCTGAATTTACAACTGTGTTATTTCTAAATCAGACACCAATTTTATATGTTATGATCTTATTTATTGTAACAGCGACTTATATCGGTCTAGGATCGATGGAAAGTATTTTTCGTACAGCTTTTTTAATTATGGCAACTTCGGGGTTTGTTATTGTAATTATTTTCTTATTGTCTTTTTATAATGCAAAATGGTATTACATATTTCCAATGAAGGTTGATAATATTGACTTTTTATTGGATATTCCTTTTATTACGGGGTTTCTGATTCTATCTCCGACATTTTTATTTCTAGCCTTCTTACCAAAGAAGAATAAATATAATTTTAAAATTATATTTTGGTCATCGTGGTTTTTGATTCCAATTATATTTATATCTGCTTATTCCCCTATGTCGGTATTTGGTTATGAAGTTGCAAGAAATTTTACTTTTCCATATATCGAAATGTTGGCTTCTGTTGATGTCGAGTGGTCTATTTTTGAAACTCTTACTAGTTTATTTGGCTTAAGTCTACTCATTTACGCTACTTTATTTTTAGGTATGTTATTACATATATTACGAATGATGTATCAAAGTATTTTTCAAGTAAGTAATCTCCATGCGTCGATTGCATTAGTAGTAATTGTTATAGGAATTACTTTTGTTGCGAATATGATATCTACGTGGGAGCAAGTACAAAGTCATACTTTGTGGCTCGTACCATTTCGATTCTATTCTATAATTAGTCTTTTGATTTTCATCTTTTGGATAGGAAGAAGGCAAAAGCATGAAATATAATTATTGGATAAAGATTCTAAGTACGTTATTTATTTTGATGTTACTCAGTGGGTGCTGGGACTCACGAGATATTAACTATCGTTCAATGCCAATTATGATGGGAGTTACGAAAGAAGAAGAATTATATCATGTGTATTATATCATTCCTGTATCTGTTGTTTCTGAGCAAAGAAATCTGGCGAAAGTGGATGGGAAAGGTAAAACATTAGTAGACGCTATTGAACAAATTCGAAAAAAGATTGAAACGACCATTGATTCGGAGCACATCGATTTTATTGTAATAGATGAAAAGCTTGGAGAAGAAGGGGTCGAGAATATAATAAATACTTTCATGAGAATGCGAGATATGCCTGCTACGCCATCTGTAGCATTTATCAAGGAGGATATGAATGAGTATTTCGAATTAATGATTAGTAATTTTGAAGAAGTTGGAACACCTATTTTTGGCTTTTTAGAAAAGCAGGTTGGTTGGGATATTTATGATCCTGAAGTGAGCTTATGGGAAGTCTACCGGGGAATACATTCTCATACTAGCGATATTGCGATACCGTTAATTGGTTCGAATCAAGATTTAACAATGGATTACTTAGGAGCTTCTATTCTAAAAAACGGACAAATTGTTGATAGGATAAGTTCAGTTGAGGTAATGATTATGAATTTACTTAATGATGAAAATGTGATAAAAACATTTGTAACTATAGATGATACAACTAATGTAGAGTTGGTAGAAAGAGATGTAAAATATGACTATACAGTAAATGGAGAAAATATTGATCTAACGATAAAATTAGAGTTTGTTGTAATCGTTGCTGAAGCAGATGATCACTTGACCGATCAAGATATTCAACGTATGTTTGAAGAAAAAATGAAGAACGTTACACTTCAACTCGTACAGAAATTGCAAGAGAAACAAGTTGATATATTAGGTATTAGCGATCGTTTACGTAAAAACTATACTAATTCTGAACTGAAAAACTTTCTAAACGAATTATATCCAAATATAAATGTGAACGTAGATGTAGAGGCGGTAATTGAGAATAATGGTAAAATTAGAAACTTGAATAACGATGATTTTAAAGACTGGGAGGAGGATAGTGTGAGATAACACTGTCCCTTCTATTATTGAACATTTTATTAATATTTCGGTTATAAAAATTACTTACCTTTGATTAGAATGGAACCACGCAATTCATAGCGACCTTCTACAATAAAAATCAAACAAGGCTTCATTCGGATTTGTTATAATAATAGTTATACGAAAGCGTTTGAGGAGATGAATACAATATGTATCAAGAACCGATATTTTTAGAGCCAGTAATGCAAGAAAGAATATGGGGAGGGCAAAAGCTACAAGAATTATTTGGATACGAGAGCTTATATGAAAGAGCGGGCGAGGCATGGGTGATTTCTGCTCATAAGCACGGGCCAAGTAAAATCATAAATGGTCCTTTACAAGGGAAAACACTTATAGATGCGTGGGAACATCATGGGGAGTTATTTAATAAAATATATGACTCGAATGAAGCGTATCCATTACTCATTAAAATATTGGATGCGAATGATGATTTATCTGTGCAAGTTCACCCTGACGATACATATGCTCAAGAAGTTGAACATGAATCATATGGTAAAACTGAATGCTGGTACGTATTGGATGCAGAGCCTGGCGCGGAACTCATCCTAGGTCACCATGCAGAGACAAAAGAAGAATTAAATCAGATGATTGATCAAGGTGATTGGAATCAATTATTAAAACGAGTTCCTGTTGCAAAGGGAGATTTTGTCCATGTTCCAAGCGGTACTATACATGCAATCGGAAAAGGGATTGTTATTCTCGAAACCCAGCAAAGCTCCGATATTACATATCGCGTGTACGATTATGATCGTAAAGACTCAGAAGGAAATAAACGTGAACTACATTTAGAAAAAGCGAAAGAAGTGACGATGGTACCGCATCAAGACGTTAAAATAAAACCATCAGAAGAAGTGCAAGAAGACTTATCAATTCGAAAGTTAATTGAAACGGGCTACTTTACAGTATATCATTGGGAGATACAAGGAAATGTAACAAAATTACTCGATAAAGACTTTTTACAAGTAAGCGTAGTTGAAGGAACAGGTACGATTAAAATAGGGGATAAGAAGTTTACTATTGAAAAAGGTTCAAACTTTATATTGCCTCAAGGCATAAAAAAATATGAACTAGAAGGAAATGCAGAATGTATCGTATCTCATCCTTCCTAATATCGAAATAGGTGGGAAATTGCTACGTTTTAATGAAGTATAGGTGGGTGAGTCTCCAAACGATGGGGACTCACTTTTTGTATTCTAGAGCTGTTTTAAACTTGCTTAATTATCTCTATAAACGTATTCTTATCCTTTGTTTGCACAAGCTTTTGGACAATAGAAGGGCGGTCGATGATTTTCCCGATGGTTTCGTATAGGGATTGTAAATCCTCCTGACTGTTTCTTTTTACGCTTAATAGACAAACAAATTGTACAGTTTTATCTGCCCATACAATAGGTTCTTTTAACGTTGCGATAGAAATGAAAGTTTGCTCCGACTTCGGTGTTAGTGGATGTGGAATAGCCACTAGATTTCCAAATGAGGTCGGTGCAATTTTTTCTCGTTCATAAATGGAATCTAAAAGATCTGTGTCTACGTATTCGTTCTCTTGGAGGTGTACGGTCATATACTTTAGTACTTGTTCTTTAGAAGCAACTTCTAAGTTTAAAAAGATATTCGCCTCATGCAAATATTTGGATAGTAGATTTGTTTCTTTGCCAGATATAAATGATTGAATATGTTGTAAATCATCTTCTTCAATTATTGCATTGACTTCAATGACTGGAATTCGTATATCTTCCTTAATAGGAATAGAGGAAATAATCAGGTCGATATCATCAAGTGGGTAATCACGTAAACGATAATATTCGGTAGTACCCACCACTTCCATTTTTCCTTCAAACTTTGATTTGAGTTTATAATAAATTAATTGCGCAGTACCCATACCAGATGCACACACAACTAGGCAACGCTTTGGTCCTTTTTTTAATTTGTTTCTTTCCATTGCTGCACCAATGTGTAGCGCAAGGTAACCGATTTCATTTTCATCAATTGTTATACCTGTTTTCTCTTCGATGACAACTCCTGCATAGACGGCAGCTTGAAAAGCGAGTTGGTAGTTTTTCTTAATATGTGAAAGCATAGGATTGCGAATATTCATTCCATACTTGTATCGATTCATCGCTGGCTTTAGATGCATCCCTAGACTAATCATTAACTCTTTATCTTTACTTATATCGAGATGCATTTCCTCTTCAATCTTTTCTAATGAGAGCACCACAAGTTTATAAATAGAGGGATCTAAGATAGATTCAATATCTGTACTGTCTATTTTGGTAGAGGCAACCATTTTTGTACCCAGAAGATGTAAAGCGACATAAATTGTTTCTGTCTTTGGAAAAGATAATTGTAATTGTTTTTCTGTATCTTCCACAATCTTCTCTGCGACATAATATGCTTTTGTGTCTTTCATATCTTGCATTTCTTCCATGTGTGCTGCATTGAAATCGATGGGGTGTCCGTCTCTAATACGTAAGACAGCAATAGCAATATGAATAAATAGGTTGTGAATGGCAATATCTGATAAGGTCATTTGATGTGAGTCCAATTGTTGGATGATTATATTTTTAATCATTCTCAACTGATGATGCGGTAATGTAACAAATTCATAATGCGGTTTTACATCCGCATGTGAATCGTTTTCTCGATCAACAAAAAATTCTGCCATGCAAAATCGTATTTTTATTTCTTCTCCAATGATCTTAATACCATGACTAGGTTTAACATGGATATCTAGTTCGAAAGGTTTCAATTGTTGCCGTACTAACTTCATATCATTTTGAATGGTAGATTTACTAATATACATCTCATCTGCTAATTGTTCTAGTTTTATGTAGTCCATTGTAAATAATAATCGTCTAACAATATATTTGACACGTTGTTCGGGAGTATTTGGAGTGTTTCTGGAATTAGATTCCTGATTCCATTCCATGGTTAAGAAACGATGAAATTCATCTTCATTTTGAATGGATAATTGATATCCTTTTCCTTTAATAGATTGAATTGTTGCTCCATGCGCGTGAAGTTGTTGATTCAATTTTTTAATATCATCTCTCGTTGTTCGAGATGTTACATGGTTAATATTAGCAATAAAAGTGCTCGTTAATGGAGATTTTGCTTGGATAAATTCCTTTAACATTACACGTAACCTAGTGTCCATTGTAATCCACCTCCTTCAAACGTAGAGAAGGGAGCTGTTTTGTATCATGAAAACAACTCCTTCTATCTATTCTTTATTTATAACTATGCCTGAAATCCATTTTGTTCACTTATTTGTTTAAACCAATAGGCGCTTTTCTTTGGAGTTCTTTCCATCGTATCAATATTTACAGAAAAGAAACCGTAGCGATTCTTATAAGCATTTGACCATGACCAGTTATCCATTGTAGTCCAAAGGTGATAGCCTTTTGCATTACAACCTTCAGTGATTGCTTGATGTAGCCACTTCAAATGATCTTGTATAAAGGTGATACGGTAATCATCTTGAATTTGTCCGTTTTCAAGAAAGCGTTCTTCTCCTTGAACACCCATCCCATTCTCTGAAATAAATGATTCGATATTATGATAATTTTCTTTTAGATTGATCATAATATCATAGATTCCTTTTTCATAGATTTCCCATCCACGATATTCATTCATACGCCTTCCTGGCATTTCATAGGAATCAAAAAACCAATCAGGCATAAAAGGACTATACGGATTCGGCAAATACTCTTTTGCCTTTACTCTTCTAGGTTGGTAGTAATTCACACCTAAAATATCAATCGTATTTTCTTTGATTAGTATTGCATCCCCATCCTCTGTTTGCGGAAGGTGATCATGTTCTTTTAAAAGGTTAATTAAATCTTCTGGGTACTCGCCAAGTACAGCAGGATCTAAAAAGCTGCGATTAAAGAATAAATCAGCGATATGCGCAGCTTTTTGATCAGCTTTGTGTTCACTTCTTGGATAAGAAGGTGTTAGGTTTAGGATAATGCCAATTTTTCCATTTGTAACATTCAATTCTCTAAATGTTTGAACTGCAGTCGCATGAGCAATTATAGTATGGTAGGCAACTTGGATTGCTCTTTTTGCATCCACTACATTTGGATAATGAAAATTATATAAATATCCGCCTTCAACTGGTACAATTGGTTCGTTAAAGGTAAACCATCTTTTTACGCGATCGCCAAATAGTTCAAATGCCTTCTTCGCATATTGTTGATACATTTTAATAACTTCACGGTTTTCCCATCCACCAATTTCTTGCATTGGCAGGGGCATATCAAAGTGAAATAGATTAACAAAAGGTTCAATATCATTGGCAATTAATTCATCGATAACATTATTATAGAAGGAAACAGCTTCTTCATTTACATTACCAATCCCATCTGGGATTAATCGCGACCAAGAAATAGATAGACGAAACGAGTTATGTCCAAATTCTTTCATTAAAGCAATGTCTTCTTTATAGCGATGGTAAAAGTCAGATGTATGTTCTGGGCCAACTTGATTGTAAAATCGTTCAGGCTGTACGTTATACCAATGATCCCATATATTTTGTCCTTTTCCATATTGATTTGCAGCTCCTTCGATCTGTGTTGCTGAAGTTGCACTGCCCCACCAGAATCCGTCAGGAAATTGATAGTTTTGCTCCGTCATAGTAATACCTCCACTACTTATTTCGATAAATATCAATAATTTCGATAGCTAAATCTTTAATGGTCATTGCATTCATTAGATGATCTTGTGAATGAATAAGGATAAGATTGATGTCCTTTTTATCTCCATTTGCTTCATCATGTAATAGTTTCGTTTGAAAGTTATGCGCATTTGTTAATTCATCACTTGCAGTTTGGATAAGTGTATCTGCTTCTGTGAAATTGCCTTCCTTTGCAGCTTGGATTGCTTCCATCGCACTTGATTTTCCATTGCCTGCATAAAGGATGATTTGAAATGCTGTTTCTGTTAATTGTGTCTGATTCATGTACATCACCTCTGTATTAGCTAGACATCCTGATTTATGAAGTTCTTTTCACTGAATCAGAATTGCTATCGCTAGTTTTTTCATTTTCGTAGTAGTTTTTATCCAAGATTTTTAAGAATGGCCACCATATTCCCATTACGATTAATAAGTTTACTGCTTGTAACACAGCTCCTTGCCACGCATTACCAGTTGCTAAAAATCCACTTAATAATGGTGGTGTCGTCCAAGGGACAATAATTCCAGCAGGTTTAGGAACAATCCCAATCGACATGGAAATATAGGTGATTATTGTGACTACTACAGGAGCAATCAGCCATGGTATGAGCACCAATGGATTCATAATAATTGGCAATCCAAAGATAATCGGCTCGTTTACATTAAATATTCCTGGGGGTCCACCTAATTTACCGAGCTCTTTTAATTGTCGACTACGTCCAATTAATATGATTAAGATTACTACTGCTAGCGTCATCCCTGATCCACCCATACCAACTAAGAATGAATCAATAAATTGCTTCGTTATAATATTTGGCAGTTCTATTCCGCTTTGGAAAGCAGATAAATTTTGTTCGTTTAAGGTATACCAAATTGGGTCAAATACTGAGTTGACGATGATCTGTCCATGCAGTCCAAAAAACCAGAAAAGTTGTATGAGTAACACAGCTACAATGGTTGCTGGAAGACCACTACCTAATTGTGTTAATGGTTCTTGAATAATCGTATAGATGAAATTTTGAACCGTATCAAAAGGTGTAAAACTCACTGCTATTCGAATTACAAGAAATACGGTTAGAGTCAGTGCAATTGGAATGAGTGCACTGAATGATTTTGCTACAGCTGATGGAACTCCTGCAGGCATTTTGATCATCCAATCTTTTTTTACAAAGTATCGATAAAATTCTGCAGATATAAAAGCTGTAAATATCCCTAAGAACATTCCTTGTGCACCAAGAGCCGCAGAAGGGATAACTCCAGCAACTCCTTCCAATACTTGCGGTGTAAGGATAATGAATGCAGCAATCGCTACCACACCACCATAAATTGCTTCCCCTTCATAATGTTCTGTTAATTTATAACCTATCCCTATAATAACAAATAATCCCATAATACTTAATGTGGAAGCTGAAGCTGGTCCAAGTGCATCTTGATAGGCGGCAAATGCACTTTCTCCTAATAGTTTGTCTAAGAATGGCAAGTTTGCGATTACGACAAATATAGATCCAAAGATAATGAGAGGTAATGCTACCATAAATCCATCCCGTAAAGCAGATAAATAACGGTTGTTATTTAATTTATCTGCAATCGGAAGTAAAAAATTCTCTAACATTTGCATAAACTTATTGTTTTCCAATTGTAATTCCCCCTTTTTGTCATTATTGTTCTCTCTAGGAGCAATTCTTGTTGTAAGTTATGACATTAATGATATTGCTTTGTTTAACACAGCTTCTCCATCAACTCGTCCATAAGCTACTGGATCTATAACATCGATTGGTACTTGAGCTTCTGCACCAGCTTTTTCGAACTTCTTTTTAAGAAATCGCATCTGTGGACCAATTAAAAGAACGTCTGCATTTTCTAATTCGGAAAAAGCTTTATCTTGAGCAACGGCCCAAATTTTTACTTCCACTCCTTGTTTGGCAGCTGCTTCTTCCATTTTTGATACAAGTAAACTCGTCGACATGCCTGATGAGCAAGCTAATAGAATATGTTTCATCGTTGATTTCCTCCTTGTGTTTGTCTATCTATAGTTCTATTGTAATAAGAAAACGGTTACAAATATATCGATTCTTTTTCCGTTGTGTAACGGAAAAGATTGTAACCTTCATTTTTACTACACTTTGAAGAAATAATGAGTAAATGAAAATTAATACAGAGCTTATATTGTTTTACTTAAAGAAGAACACTTTTCAAATGGATATTTAGCTCGTACAATTCCTGCAGGAGTCGCCATCTTCCATTACTATCAAGAAGCCAGGTTTTCTCTATAATCATCAACGTAACAGTTCATAGAAAAACTGATTTATATAACTTTTATAAAAAATAAGGTAGTCTATAAAGAAGAAGAATAAAGGAGGTATTGGATGTACTGGATTGATTATCATCATCACACAAATAATTCTTTTGATTCTAAAGCAGTTATGGATGAAGTATGTGCGAAGGCAGTCGAGAAAGGTATCGATGAAATTTGTTTTACAGAGCATTTTTCAGTGAATCCGAAAGCACCAACATATGGACATATGGATTTCAAAAAATATATTTCAGATATTCAACATGCAAAATCGAAATGGCAAGATAAGCTCAATATTAAGATGGGGATAGAACTATGTGAACCGCACTTGATGAAGGATGAATATAAGGAAGCATTAAATGTGGTTGAATTTGATTTTATATTAGGATCTATACATAATATCAAAGAAGAAAAATTGAGACATTATTTATTTGATAAAGAAAATCACACAGCTTATTTAGGTTATTTTGAAGAAGTATTAAAACTAATAACATAAGCAGATATAGATGTTTTAGCGCATTTTGATTTATTGAAACGTTACGCGATAGCTAAAATCGGAAATTATAAACTAAAAGATATGGAAGAGATTATTCGTCATGTACTTCATCGAGCAGTGGAGCGAGGTATTGGACTGGAGATAAATACATCTGGATTAGCAAGTCAGACGGTCGGAGAAACTTTTCCGCGGATTGAGTTGTTGAAGCTATACAAACAAATCGGTGGGGAAATATTAACGATCGGCTCGGATTCACATCGAGTAGAAACGGTAGGGAATTATTTTAATGAAGCAGTGAAAATGGCAAAAGAAGCTGGGTTTTCCTATATTTATACATTTGACAAGCGAAAACCAGAGCCAATAAGAATAGAGGATATTTAATAGTATATTGTTAAAAAATACACTTTGAAACAGCATAGAAAGATAGTTAAAGTTGTTGGGAAAATGATAAAGCTAGTATAATATAGTTATTATTTTGAGAATTAGATAGAATAGCAAATGTAAACGTTCATCTACGATATTATACAAGCAGAAGGGGAAATGAAAGATGTTTAAGAAATTATTTAAAAAGAAAGAGAAAGAACCAAAAGAAATTACGATAGTTGCACCGATCACGGGTGAAATCATACCATTAGAAGATGTTCCTGACCCAGTCTTTTCACAAAAGATGATGGGTGATGGTGTTGCAGTGAAGCCTTCTGAAGGGGAAGTAGTTTCCCCTGTTGATGGTGAGATTATACAAGTATTTCCAACTAAACATGCAATTGGTATTCAAACAGAAAATGATGCAGAGATTCTAATACATATTGGATTAGATACTGTTAACTTAGATGGAAAAGGTTTTACTGCCCATGTTAATGATGGAGATAGAGTAAAAGTCGGCGATACATTAATGAGCTTTGATATAGCACTCATTGAAGAAAATGCTTCCAGTAGTATTACACCTATCATCATTTCCAATACTGCTGATGTACGAGAAGTTAAAACTCTTAAAGCAACGAAAGTAATAGCTGGCGAGAATCAGATTTTACAAGTAGTTAACTAGTTGAGGAGGAAAAAAATCCATGCGAATTGGAGCTATTGAAGCAGGTGGTACAAAATTTGTTTGTGCTATAGGCAGTCAAGATGGTGAAATTTTAGAACGTATAACTTTTCCTACCACTACTCCAGATGAGACACTAAATCAAGTAGATGTGTTTTTTCGAGAACATAAAGTAGAACGTCTCGGTGTTGGAGCGTTTGGTCCTATTAATTTGCGGGCAGTAAGTGAACATTATGGCACAATCGGGAAGACTCCTAAATTGGCGTGGCGGGATTTCCCATTATTGCAAGATTTAAAAAGTCGTCTAAAAATACCTGTTTTTATCGATACGGATGTGAATGTTGCTTCGCTAGGTGAATATAATTATGGAGTTGCCAAAGATGCTGGAAGTTGTCTTTATATTACTGTTGGGACAGGAATTGGAGCAGGTTTCGTACAAAATGGAATCATTTTTCAAGGGTACGATCATTCAGAAATGGGCCATATTCTGATTCAAAAACACCCTGAAGACTCTTTTGAAGGTGCTTGTCCTAGTCATAATACCTGTTTAGAAGGACTTGCCGCAGGTCCGGCTATTGAAACGCGTTACGGGAAAAAAAGTACGAATTTAGCTGATCAAGATGACGTTTGGAAATTAGAAGCATGTTACCTCGCACAAGCAATCATGAATTATTTTGTAATTCTATCGCCGGAAAAAATTATTATTGGCGGGGGAGTAATGAAACAAGAAAAATTATATCCGATGATACGTAAGCAATTTATCAATCTATTAAATGATTATATAGAAGTAAAAGATGTTAATCAGCTGATCGTTGCACCAGGACTTAATGATAATCAAGGAGTAAAAGGTGCCATCGCTCTAGCAATGCAAGAATAATATTGAATAAATAAAAATCAGAAAGAGCTGTCATAACAACAGTTCTTTTTTTATGCAACGGAAATTGTAAAGGCATTGTCGCTATGCCCCTTAAATGAGAGTAAAAATAGGTTCGTAGCTCTTTGTCTAAAGATAGAAGATAACTAAAAGTTTTTGTTCAATAAAAACGGATAAAAGCTAGAATAAGCGTAAGAAATATACGGAGACTCCTTGAAAATCAAAAATCGATTTTCTGCGTGCGATGTAATGCTGTAGAGCTCTTCTTTGTCCTATGAGAAGCTGGCCTAGCCTAGATGAGACCCCGGAATACGGAGTATCCGGAGGCTCTGCAGTCGCCATTAGGATAAGCGCAGTATATTTCTCAAGAGAGTTTTAAAGCTAAATCACTATCCATGACCGATACATATATTAACAAAGAAAATTCGATGAAATACGACATTATTAGTATTCTTCAAAACAATAATGTTGTAATCTATTTCTAATCATCACAATATTGTACAATGATGATTCTAATATTTGTGATGAAAACGTATACATTGCTGAAAAATCAACTGTTATGATAAATATCAAAGGAGGTCAGCAACCGTGTTGGGAGAAAGAGAAGAGCAAATTTTTAATGAATTAATTAAAGATACAAGTGTCACAAGCTCGAAATTAGCAGAAAAGTACAATCTTTCTCGTCGGCAGTTAGGCTACACCTTTCAAAAAATAAATCATTGGTTAACGCAGAGTCAATTACCAGAGATTGAGCGCACACGCAAAGGTCAATTTATTATTGATCAGTCCATACTTACTGCCACGGTAACATCAAGAGTCTCACCAATATCAAACAATGAAGTGATTTTGTCGGAAGTGGATCGAGTGAAGTTTCTATTAATTATGATCCTTGGTGGTAAAGAACCGTTATCCTTAGCACATTTTACATCGAAGTTATTCGTTAGTAAAAATACGATTTTAAATGATATGAAACAAGCCCAGAAGCAATTAGATTCCTATCAATTAGCTATTCAGTATTCACGTAAAGATGGATACCAAATTGAAGGAGATGAATTTCAAGCTAGAAAAGTAATGATTTGGTTAGCGAATGACATTATTCTTCATTCCGATGAAAAGGAAAAGTTACATGAGGTACTGCAACTCGAAGGTAGTTTACTTGAACAATTCCACCGCCGTTTAGAAAGAGTGGAAAATAAGCTCAATATCGAATTTACAGATGAAAAATTAATGACGATGCCAACTATTTTTTCTTTAATATTACGACGGATTCGACAAGGGTTCCAGATTCAGCCATTATCCATTCGCTATGATGAATTATCCAATACAAAGGAATACCAAGCAACAGAAGAAATTTTATATGATAAGAGTCTTCCAGTTCCAGAGAAGTTATTTATTACATTAAATTTATTAACTGGCAGTGTGCATCGTAATGAACTTTTAATAGAAGATTCTATCCCAGATTTAGTACCAGCGATTGATAAAATGGTTCGACTATTTGAAAAAAATGCCTGCATTATCTTTCAGGATCGTGAGCAGCTAATAGATAAATTATTGCAGCATCTCACTCCTGCTTATTATCGGATTAAGTACAAATTAACCGATGCAATCGTATTTGAGAGCACGTACAATGAAGAATTTGAACAAATTCGACATTTGATTAAACGGGCATTAGATCCAATTAGTGAAGTAATGGGAAGTAAGATTCCTGAAAATGAAATTACTTACATTGTTATGCTTGTCAGTGGTTGGATGCATATGCAAGGAGAAAGTATGACGGAGAAAGTAAAGGCAATTGTTGTATGTCCGCAGGGGGTTTCTGTATCAAGGTTAATGTTCCATCAATTAAAAGAACTTTTCCCGGAGTTCGTATTCTTAGATTCATTATCAGTCCGAGAATTTTTAACCTACGGGCTAGAGTATGATGTTGTTTTTTCACCAATCGCTTTAGAGACGGAGAAGAATCTGTTTATATCAAAAACAATGCTACGTCCAGAAGATAAACAACGATTACGCAAGCAAGTAATGTTAGAAGTGTATGACTATATTCCAAACGAAATTAATGTGGATGACATCTTAAAAACAATTGGGCAGTATGCGGATGTAAATGATGAAAAGCAATTAAGAAAAGAACTATATGCATATATTCATCGAGATGAAAATGCGGCAATAACAAGGCAATTGAGCACTTCCATAGAGTTGGATTTACATGAATTTCTCATCCCGGAATATATTACGCTCAGGGAGGCAGTTCCATCTTTTGAAGATGCAATTCGTCTTTGTGCTGAACCACTACTGAAATCAGGGCATATTGAGCAATATTACGTAGAAGCTGCGATTCAACATTCTCAAGAAGATTCCTATATTGCCATCGGACCGCATGTAGCGATTCCTCATGCTGCTCCAGAGGATGGGGTAAGACAAGTAGGAATGAGCTTACTTCGGATAAAAAATGGTGTGAAATATGGAGAAGAAGGACATCAAATTAAACTTATGGTTATGATTGCGGCTGTGGATAAACAACAACATATACATGCTTTAATGCAATTAATGAAGGTTGCTTCATCTGAGACGATATTACCTAAACTTGTTCAGGCTAATTCAAAGCAATATATTCACCAATTAATTGAAGCTTATGTTACGGGAAGTTAATTACAGCAAAAGAAAGTGAAGGTAGGGGTGTGACATAAATGAGTGAATTACATTTTGAGGAAGATGTTATTTTACTAGATTTAGATGTAGAAAAAAATGAGCAAGTATTAGAAAAAATGGGACGAAATCTTGTAGATCTGGGATACGTAAAGGAAAGCTTTATACCTGCAATCGTAGAACGTGAAAAAGAGTTTGCTACAGGATTGCCAACAACAAGTGTTTCGGTTGCTATTCCGCATACCGATGCAAAACACGTGAACAGAAAAACGATTAGTGTTGGTGTTCTAAAATCACCGGTTGACTTTGTCATTATGGGAGACGATAGTGAAACGACACCAGTACAAGTTGTCTTTATGCTCGCAATGGATGAACCACACTCTCAATTAACACTTCTACAAGATTTAATGAAGCTATTTCAAGACGAATCATTCTTGCAACAGTTAATTGTGGAAAAAGATAAACGCAATGCAAAACAATTAATAGCAAATAAGTTAAATTTATATTCCTTTAAAGGAGGTGAATCGTAATGAAGCAAGTACTAGTAGCATGCGGCGCAGGTATTGCAACTTCTACCGTAGTAAACAATGCAATCGAAGAATTAGCCAAAGAAAACAATATCAAAATTGATATAAAACAAATTAAAATCGCTGAAGTAAGCACATATGAATCAACAGCGGATTTATTAGTAACAACTGCAATGACGAAGAAAGAGTATTCATTCCCGGTTATTAATGCTCGTAATTTCTTAACAGGAATTGGTGTGGAAGATACAAAGAAACAAATTTTAGAAGAACTTAAAAAATAAGGTGAAATCGCTCGATTCTAAACTACCAGAGTCGAGCTTCATCTTAAACGTGGAGGGGGAGTTATCATGCAAGGCTTTGTTGATTTTATTCAAGCGTTTTTAGGATTAGGTGCAACCGTAATTTTGCCAGTTGCAATTTTCTTAATAGGGATATTATTCGGTCAAAAACCAGGGAAAGCATTTCGGTCTGGTTTGACGATTGGTGTGGCATTTGTAGGTATTTTTCTAGTAATAGACTTATTGACGTTAAACTTAGGCCCTGCCGCTCAAGGAATGGTCGATCGGTTAGGGGTGAGCTTAAATGTAATTGATATAGGATGGCCAGCAACTTCATCTATTGCATGGGCATCAGCGATTGCTGCATTTATTATTCCTTTGGGTTTAGCTGTAAACGTTATCATGCTTGTTACTAAAACAACGAAAACAATGAACGTTGATATTTGGAACTTCTGGCATTATACATTTATGGGTGCAGTTGTATACGCTGTGTCAGATAGTATTATCCAAGGGTTGATTGCAGCGACTATTTTCCAAATCGTATGTTTGAAAATTGCGGATTGGACACAACCAATGGTTGAAGAATTTTATGACATGCCAGGTGTATCCGTAGCAACAGGGAGCACTATTTCTTATGCGCCATTTATCTTTGTTGTAAAAGGGCTTCAAAAAATTCCTGGATTAAACAAATTAAATGCAGATCCGGATTCTATTCAAAAGCGCTTTGGTGTATTTGGAGATTCTATGGTTATCGGACTTCTACTAGGTGCAGCTATTGGGGCATTAGCTGGTTATGGTGTTGGAGAGATTATCAATATCGGTATTTCCATGGCAGCCGTAATGGTATTAATGCCACGTATGGTAAAAATCTTAATGGAAGGTCTTATGCCGGTATCCGAGTCTGCACGTGAATGGTTAAATAAACACTTTGGTGATCGTGAAATCAATATTGGTTTGGATGCTGCTGTTCTGTTAGGACATCCATCTGTAATTGCGACAGCTTTAATTTTAACGCCAGTGACTGTGTTACTAGCAGTTATTTTACCAGGAAATGCAGTTTTACCATTTGGTGACTTAGCAACAATACCATTTGTTATCGCTTTTGTGGTCGGTGCAGCACGAGGAAATATTATTCACTCTGTCATCGTAGGTACGATTATGATTGCAGTTTCCTTATACGTAGCGACGGATATTGCTCCATTATTTACTGATATGGCAACAAGTGCAGAAATCAATTTACCAGAAGGTTCTGCGATGGTATCAAGTATTGACCAAGGTGGAAATATCGTAAACTGGGTCATCTGGAGATTCTTTGATTTATTCAATTAATGACTTATCTCAGATTGAAAAAGGATCGACGCTACAGTAGCTTATCGATCTTTTTAACCTTATAACTTTGTGGGGAGTAAAGGCAAAAAGTATACATCTTTATAGGAGGTACATCAACATGAAGGCATTAGTGAAAACAGAGTTAGGACAAGGTAATTTACACATTCAAAATGTTGAAGAACCAGACGTATCCAATTATCAAGTGAAAATAAAAGTAGCCTACGCAGGAATTTGTGGTTCGGATATTCATACGTATGAAGGCCATTATAAAGTAGCTGCTCCAGTAACCTTAGGGCATGAGTTTTCCGGTGAAATTGTGGAAGTTGGATCAGGGGTTACTGGTTTTAAAGTCGGTGATCGTGTTACTTCAGAAACAACTTTTTATATTTGTGGAAAGTGTCGCTATTGTCAAACAGGTGATTATAATTTATGTAATCATCGTAAAGGATTAGGCACGCAGCAAAATGGTGGATTTACGAATTACTTGATTGCTAGAGAAGAAAGTCTTCACCATATACCGGAGGAAGTGGATGATCGTTCTGCATCGATGACAGAACCATTAGCATGCACGTACCATGCCATTCAAAAAACAAATATTAAAGAGGGTGATTTAGTTGTTGTGCTTGGACCGGGACCGATTGGGTTATTAGCTGCCCAGGTTGCTAAAAGCTATGGAGCAACTGTTATGATGTCTGGACTTAACAATGACAAAATCCGTCTAGATAAAGCGAAAGAAGTTGGCGTTGACCATGTTATCAATATTCAAGAGGAAGATATTAAGGAAAAAATTACAACATTAACGGATGGTTATGGAGCGGATGTTGTATTGGAATGTTCTGGTTCGATTCACGCAGCTAATCAAGGCCTCGACTTACTACGGAAAAAGGGAAGCTATGCACAAGTAGGAATTTTCCCAGAGTCACATGTGAATTTTGATATGGGGAAAGTCATTCAAAAAGAAATTCAAGTAGTGGGCAGTAGAAGTCAAAAATCAGCAGATTGGGAACCATCGATTCAGTTAATGAAAGAAAAGAAAGTCGATGCAAAAGCATTAGTGACGCATGAATTCACGATTGATCAATGGGATGAAGCATACCAAGCGATAAAAGGCGGAGAAGCAATAAAAGTACTATTAAAACCATTACAAGATTAACTTCATGAGGAGGCTTGATTCATTATGGAAAAGAGCGATCTAATTAAAATCATTGATTATACATTATTACATCCAACTTCAAGTAAGTCTGAGATAGAGAGTTTCGTACAGGAAGTAGTCGATTATGGATTTAAAACAATTTTTGTTCAACTATATTATGTACCATTTGCAGTTAACTGGTTAGCTGAGCATGATGTAAAGGTTGGTGTGCCGGTTGGATTTTCTTTAGGAGGAGCAACTACACATGTGAAAGTGGAAGAAACAAAAGAAGCTATCCGTAACGGTGCAGAAGAAATCGATATGCTTGTTAACTTAGGAGCTTTAAAATCTGGAGATTATCAAACAGTAGAGGCTGATATTGCAAGTGTAGTAGAAGCAGCTAACGGTTTAAATACGAAAGTAATAATTGAAACAGCTTTATTGAACCAAGAAGAGAAAGTTAACGTTACGGAATGTATTATCCGTGCAGGAGCGGATTTTGTGAAAACAGCTACTGGATTTAATGGTGGCGGAGCAACGGTAGAAGATGTTCGATTATTAAATGAACTCGGTAAAGGGAAAATTCAAGTTAAGGCGGCCGGAGGCATAAAAACGTACGAAGATGCTCTAGCAATTATTGATGCAGGTGCCACACGAATTGGTTCTAGTGGTGCCGTACAAATAATCCGTGGAGAAACATCAACAAGCTCTTATTAACAAGATTAGAAAAGGAAGCTTGCTTGAACAAAACTATTGAAATGAGGGATTTACATGGTTGATGCATTACTAGACTTTATGCTTGGACCAATGCGAGGTATCAGTCAATTTTATTTTGAATATCAACTGCTTTTCAACTCAATTGTTGTTGGGATAGCGGCATACTTTCTAATTAAAAATAAAAAGAAATCTACCAAAGAATCGAATAATTAGATATAGAAAGGAGCTTTATCTTGGAAGCTTTGAATTTGTATGGTGTAAAGGATCTGCGCTACGAAGATACACCAAAGCCGATCATTGAAAAAGATGATGAGGTCATTATTCGAGTAAAAGCTGTAGGCATATGCGGTTCAGATACCTCTCGATATAAAAAGCTAGGTCCCTACGTGGAAGGAATGACTTTCGGACACGAGTTTGCAGGTCAAGTAGTGGAAGTAGGAAAAAGTGTCACGAATTTTAAATCAGGGGATCGTGTTGTGGCTTGCCCTACTTTTTCATGTGGAAATTGCCACTACTGTAAGGAAGGAAGTCCAACTAGATGTGTGGACCTGACCGTAATTGGAGCAAGAGATCCAGGTGCATATGCAGAATATACGAAACTACCAGAAAGGCACGTCAAGATATTGCCAGATTCGATTGATGATGATACTGCAGCACTTGTTGAGCCATCCGCTGTAGTTGCACATGGATTTTACCGAACATCAATTACACCAGGTAGTTCTGTAGCTATTATGGGTGTCGGGAGCATTGGATTATTAGCAGTACAATGGGCTAAAATTTTCGGTGCCAGTAAAGTAATTGCAATCGATATTGATGACCACAAATTAAAAATTGCTCAAGAACTTGGTGCGGACATTGTAGTAAACCCGATGGAAGAAAATGCTGAGGAAATCGTAAAACATTATACCGGTGATCTTGGTGTTGACCTTGCAGTGGAATCAGCTGGTTCGCCGATCACAAGTGAACAAGTACTTGCTTTACCAAAAAAAGGTGGAGAAGTAGTCTTTTTAGGAATTCCTTACGGCGATATTACACTAAAACGATATTATTTCGAGATGATTGTTCGAAACGAGCTAAGAATTCTTGGCTCATGGAATGCACTATCGGCACCTTTTCCAGGAAAAGAATGGGATGCAACTTTACATTACATGGGCACCGGCCAACTAAATGTAAAACCGATGATTTCTCACCGACTTGGACTCGAAGCTGGGCCAGAGATCTTTCATCAAATAACCAATAGACTTTCCGATGCTGTAAAAGTAATCTTTCATCCTGGTAAATAGGAACTGAAGATAGGAGAATAGTAAAAATCAAGTCGAAGTGTAGTAGCTTCGGCTTTTTGTTTGTGATGGAAATTAAAGATATTGGATTGGCGAAGTTTATTTGGCGAGAATTAGTGCGAGTGCTTGAATAAGGGTAACATAAGAGATATATGTGCGGAGAAACATCATGAAAGCTAGAAACATGTAACACAAATATATCTCGTACGTAGCAGCATCCAAAACCTATAGATTAGCATCTGGTACTAGTATCTAGAATAATTTCACCCAGTATAGTATAATCTATTTATTTACGAATTACATTCTAACTTTTCATAGTGTTAGATAGAAAGAAGGTATAAAAAGTGGATCAATCACCATCGAATCATGATGAATCCTATGTAGAAGTCATAGGAGATACTGTGTACGGAAAACATTTGATGATGACAATTATCATAAGTGTTTGTCTGAGCTTAGCAGGTTTTTTTCTAGGTAGGGAAGTTATCTTCCCGAATATTGCTGCGGAAGAAATGATAGAGTCTTATTCCTTATTATTAGGAATTGTTGGAAGTGTAGCAGGTTTAATTTTCAATACGTTTTTATTTAAACCAAAGAGGAAGTTGAATGAAACTGCTAGTACAAGTGATGAGTTATCTTCGGTTTATGAAAAATTGCAATTTGATATACATGAAGAACGGGAAGCTATCAAGAATGACCCTGTTATTATACAAGAAATGAAAGAACAAGGATTTTACGATATGTTCATGGAAGAAGAAAAGGAAGTTTCTCAAGATATGACATCCTCACGAAAAAAGGAGGATGATTAATAATGGAAACATTAATGATAGCAATACTGCTTGCGCTCTTAGGAAGTATTATCTTCACTTTAATTGGATTGATATCAGGATCAGATGAGACAGCGGTACTTGTCCCAGCGACATTAATTGTCGTGTTATTGGGTGCTCCACCTGAAGGTGTGTTTGCATTCTTTATGGCTGCGGTGTTGTCTAAGCATTTAACCCATGCAATCCCAACGGCTTTAATGGGAGTCCCTGGTGATACAACTGCTACACCAATGCTTGAGCATGCTGACTTTATGCGACGCATTGGCTTACCGCATATAGCGTTACGCAAAATGATTTCAGGAGGTATCATCGGTGCATTTATCGCCTTGCCAGTTGCGCTTTTATTTGCAGTATTTTTAAGTCAATTCGGCGAGTTTTTCCAAGAAAATGCTGGGATTATTTTTACATTAGCAGCTGTATTGATAGGATATTTTTCTAAAGGAAGATGGGCCAGTATTATTTTAATCGTACCACTTGCCCTTGTTATTCAAGGGCTGAACCTTGTAAGTACAACGATTTTAGAAGCCAGCCTATCCATAAGTTTCTTCCTTGGTATTGCGATCGGGCCCATGTTGACGGATATACTATTAGCATTGTCTCGCAGTGCTCGTCCAATGATTACTAGGCATGAAAAAAATGAATATAAACTTGCTCCTGAGAAAAAATCATGGAGTGGTTATTTTCCAAATCCATTTAAAGTATTAACAAAAAAACAAACATCTGCTGTGGCGGGTACTTCTTTTCTATCATCGTTAACCTTTGCTTTAAGTCCAGTAGGAATGACTGCATTAATGGGCGAACTAGTCGGATCACGAGTGAAAGGTCAATACAAGAAGTCGACAACAAGTCTTTCCACGATGAACGGGGTAACCGAATCCACATATATTGCTGAGACCATCATTCCACTCGTGGCGTTTGGAATTCCATTAAGTCCAGTGGCAATTGGTCCTGCACAGGCATTATTCAATGCGCCACCAGTTTTCACTACAGAACCAGTTAATAACCTACATACGATGATGGAGCCATTTGAGTTTTTAATATTTGGTTTGATTGGAATCGTTATTGCAGCTGTTATTGCTTATCCTTTTTCTATGAATTTTGCGAGGAAAGCAACTGTTCTCGTATTAAAACATATTAACCAAGAAGCAATTATCGGTATGTTCATTGGAATAGTTACACTACTAGCCTTTTATGAAGGAGGCATTGTCGGAATTACAGTGACATTTGCGATGGCAATGGTTGGTGGTATACTGAATCGATTCCTAGGAGTAGGTGTTGGTGTACAGTTTATGGTATTCTATGGATCGAGTTGGATTGTAGGAACATTATTAGGAATGTAAATAGATTGGAAAAGGAGTCTCCTCTTCAACTACTGAAGTAGACTCCTTTCTTTTTGGAAATACTAATAGGATAAATGAAAATTAAAGGATGATAAAGTATGAAGTTAATTGCAATCGATCTAGATGGAACATTATTATCAGACGAAGGAAACATAAATCAAGTAAGTAGTGAAGCAATTCGGAACAGGTTAGAAGCAGGTGATATCGTCGCCATTTGTTCTGGTAGATCGCTACATGATACGAAAGAATTAACCAAGCAAGCAGGATTAGATTTACCACTCATCACGGGTAATGGAGCAGTTACTTATGCGGATCATAAGGTAATTGAGCATTTATCGATGCGGCCAAGTCTTGTGCATGAACTAATGGAAAAAGCAGATAAAGAAGGACTGTATTATGAGATCTATACGAATGAAGGAATTTATTTAGAAAGAGATATTACTGCTATATTAGAAAAAGAAGTCGATGATTACCCGAATATTAGTGAAGAAGAACGAAATAAAATGAGAGCGATGATTGCAACACAGAAAGATCAATTTGGTTTACAAACTGTAGAAGATTACCATTCCATTAATTATGAATCATTGGGTGTATATAAAGTGTTTATATTGTCGTTCCAACTTGATTTATTAGCTAATTTAAATAAAGAACTACAAAATAGAGAAGACATTTCCATCACTGGAGCAGGTCGCCAAAAACTAGAAATTTCTAACCAAGATGCCAGTAAAGGGAATGCATTACTCAGTCTAGCGGAATACTTTCAAGTTCCGATGGAGAATACTGTTGCTATCGGTGACAATTTTAATGATATCCCAATGTTTGAAGTAGCCGGTAAGAGTATCGCAATGGGAAATGCAGAGCCAGAAGTAAAAGAAAAATCCGATATAACTACTAAAAATTATAAAGAAGATGGTGTAGCATACGCGCTTAACCATTTAATAAAATAAAGTGGTTTAACACAGAATTTCAGAAGTAATTATTGGTTATAAATAGGCGGTTTTTGAGGGTGTTGCAACAAAGTTATCATCGATAAGCAGTACTTTACCATACAAATCCTTGATTACTATTATTCCCTTAGAAGTCGTCTATTTTCTTCTGATTATACTATTTGATAGGTAGTATAATATATCATCCAAAAGCTATAAAACGATAAATACTTTAATATTTAACCAATCTTTTTGCCTAATATGATTAGGGCTTTATTCCTTTTGAAAGTTCGATTTCGACAATGTAAGAGTAATAAACAAAGAAAATTAAGAAATACTATTTTCATTTCGACAAAATCCCCTAAGTTATATTAACCTCTATCAATTCTACCCAACAAAGTTCCTAGGTTTATTTTATAAATCCCAGTAATTTACAATAGCATCGATAGTCCTGATTGATGGTAGGATATTCCTTTTATGATTGATGAAGTTACTAGTTAATAGGTATAAAGCATTGCAACCAAAGGTTAATTTTAAATAATTCAAAACTATTTAACTATTATAAAAATGGGAGCATTCTAGGATTTATGTTAGGCAGTAATTTGCTAGTATAGGTAATAGGTTAGATAGACAACAAGGAAATACACAATTATCTTATGAAGAAAGGGGATGTGTTGGTGAAAAAACGGTTAATCATCTTGTTTGTGCTCTTCATCGGCTTATCCTATTCTACTACATTTGCTGAGAAGGGAGATGTTCGATTAGCAGTTTGGGACTACCATAGCACCATGTTTCAGGACTTATTTCTTGATGTGAATACAGTAAACAAAGCTGAACATCAGGAATATTTAACTAAGTATCTAACAGAAACAAAACAGCAATCTTTGCAACAAATAGATGACTATCAACAATTTTATTTAAAACAGTTGGGACAAGAAAAACGAGTGTTACTACAGAAAGATTGGAAAGAAATAGAGAATCAAGTAAAGCGTGATTTAAAAGTAGAAATAGATGCTGACTGGAATGAATTTTTGCAAAGTATTTTATCTGAATATTAGGTTTTATTCGTTATCCTATTTATATTATTGAAAGTAGAGAGGGGTCAAACAAATGAAAGTAAAAGGTTTAAAGAAAAAGATCATTGCAGGAGTGTTCGCAACAAGTGTTGTGATTAGTTCAGGTGTTGTGTTTGCGAGTACACCAGCTGGTGAAGGATTACGTGATTGGTACAACGGACTATTTAATGAAAGTGTAGCTTCTATCGAATCTGAAGTGGAAAGTATGACAACTGAACGTTTTAGTGAATTGGAATCGGAATATGCTCAAGTAAAATCAGATGCAGCGATAGATATTGATTTATCACGAGAATTATCTACTGGCCAGTCTCTTGAAGAAATCATTTCTGCAAAATTAGATCATATTGAAGGAATAGATGCAGAGAAAGCGGCAATTTTAGAAAGTATTGGTTATGAATATTATAATGTGTTTTTAGATGCTTATCTAGAAATTGATCGATTGGCTAGTGAAGGCGAGGCATTTGCTACAAATGATTTAACCAATTATACATCTGACCTTGGTGATGAAGCAGTAACACAATTAACTACAGACTTGACGACTGCTAAAGAGAATGCGGTGCAGGAGCTAGAAGAAGCAATTCGAGCTGCACAGGAAGAACTTGCAGCTGAAGTGAGTAGTCATGAAACAGCAACAACTGAAAATTTATCTAATTGGTTAGGGTGGACAATCGATGATTTACGAGCATCTGTAACCACTTTGCTTGATGAGCTGGTAACTGAACAAGAAGCAATTATTGTAGCAAAAGCACAAGAACTTGAAGATGATGCTAAAGCTGCTTTAGATGCTGTTGTTGAAGGAATTAATCAATAAGCAAATTTTTAAAAGTGATAGGAGGCCAATACTATGAACCGAAAGAGACATAATTCAGATTTAAAATGGAAGTCGGTAGCCAGAAAAACATTGGTTATTTTCTTTCTATTGATTGGCTGTACTATTCATGTAACTTTTGCGAATACTGATATGCAATCTTTGATCAGTAGTTGGTTTGACACCAATACGGATGAATCGGTAAAAACGATGGAAGAAGAATTAAATCGAGTAAAACAACAACAGCTAGAGCGACTTCAAATGGAAATTCGTTCGCAGATGGATACCGTTGATCAAGAGCTACAAATATTGCTTGACCAACAAATTATGGAACGATCCTCAGAGTTAGAACAATATGCTGATGAAATTATTCAAGATATCGAAATTTCGCCAAACAACATAAATCAAGAATTACAAATCGAGATGGATGCTATTATTATCCAAGCTAAAGATGACATGGACTTGCTTAGGAAAAATAATTCCATTCAAAACGATAATATAATTGAATCAGAAAAAGATTGAAAGAGAGGTTGGAACAAAAGTATTTAAGCAAAAGATAAATCCGAATGAATGCCCTTTGAAAATCAGCTTTAGAAATATACTTCGTTTAGGTGAGTCTCCGGTTTCTCCGGATTTCGGGTCCTCACCTATACCTCAATTCCACAAGACAAGGAAAACCTCGACAGCATTGCATCGCACATAGAAAATCGAATTTTGATTTTCAAAGAGTCTCCTTATATTTCTTACGCTTATTCCAGCTATCATTCGTCTTTTGACTAAAACTTTTTGTTGTGTCCCAACCTCACTATCAACGAGAGATTTGCCACCTTGTTAATCTCAAGGGGCGAGGTTACTTTGGATAAATATAAAAACCAACAATCTCATTTGCATTATCCAAAGCAACATTGAACTGTGCATTCCCGCCAGCAAATAATCCATCGTAAATAAAGATGTTAATTCCTTGCTCCTCTGTCGAACTCACTAGTTCAAAACTAACAAAAGAACCGATATCACTTGTCACGGTATTCCATACTTCTTCTAATTGTTCTTCTGTAATTTCTTCCTTCATTTGTTCACTCAAATCATTATAAGCTTCTGTTATTTGTTCATTTACAATCTTGTCTAGAAATGCTTCTGCAGTTGCTGTCTTCTCTTCATCAACCTCAGGTGATTCGCTTTGATTATCATCAGATTCTTGATTGGTCTCTTCTTCTTTAGAAGTTTCTTCTTGTTCGGTATCATTTTCCTCTTGTTCATTATTAGCTGACGTATCATCATTCACTCCACAAGCGACTAGCAGTATTGATAACATTGCAATAAGTATAAATAGTAGTTTCTTCATATAATTGCTCCTTTCTAATTGGTTTGTTCATGAATCCATTTTCCAATATCTTCAATCACTTGTTCATCTACATGACCAGGAATCGAATACTCTTCTACAGTTCCTTTATTTGTGCCTTCAGAAGTGATAAAGAAATGATTTAACTCTGGATAGCTTTTAAATGTCACATCGATTTTTTCCTCTAATAATTGTTGCCACATAGTAAAATCTTGTTCCATCGTTACTTGAAAGTCTGCTTCTCCTTGTAAAAGTAACATTGGTTTATTGGAGTGAAGCGCGATCTCACCAACACTATGTTCATCCATTTCTTTTAAGTAATAACCGTTGATTGTAAAGACCTCAGTTTCTTTCGCTTTTTCATCCGTCATATCGATTAAAGCTCCGCCAACCCGTTTTTCTTCTTCCAACATTTGAATCGATTTATTTTTTTCCTCTTCTTCATTCACTAGCTTATCAAGGAAATACATATTCTGATCATATATAATTTCCCATAACGGTCTTGGTGATCCAGCTAATATAACCATACCATCTGTATCAGCTTGTTGATCGATTCTTGGAGCAAGCATCCCTCCAAGACTATGACCTATGACGAAGACAGCGTCTGTTTGAATTCGATCATCATCTTTTAATAGTTCTGCTGCAAGAACCGCATCATCAATGGTCTCTTCATTCACAGTCAAATCATTACCGAATGTAGCTTCCATATTTGGATATACAAACGTGCGTTTTGGATAACGGAGTACAGCTATGCCTTGTTCAGCTAAGCCATAGGCAAGATCTTGAAATGGAGCATATGCATAAACTGTCTCATCTTGATCTGATGGTCCAGATCCATGGACGAGAATAACACCGGGTAAGTCCTCATCACGATTCGTTGGTAAAGTTAACGTGCCTTCTAGCTCAAAATCAGTACCTTCACCGATTATCATCTTTTCTTCTTCTACATTACTTGGTAACGTTTTCTTCTTTTGCATAGGTTCCATATGAAATCCGACAAGTTCTGATTGTTCCCATGTCATACGTACCTTTATAGAAGATTCTGTCTGCTCTACAACACCTTCAACAACATGAAATGATTGCTGCTCGCTTGATTCCAATTCTACTTTTGCGTTCCCATTTATCGGCATTGCTTGCCAATAATCTTGAAGTTCCTCTTTAGAATAAGTCTCTTGTAACTGTTGACTAAAATAGTTATCCCTTACATCTTCAAAGTTCCCTGCAATTAAGTTGTCGATGATCTCTTCTGATTGTTCTTCCAAAGTTCTATCGGAAGAACAAGCTACTAGCAATAATATAATAAACAAGATGATAACAATACGAGTTCGCATAGATTCCTCCCTTTTATATAATTGGATAAATATGTATACGAATGAACCGTCAAAAAAGTTTCAAATATACTCAATTATTTGTTGTTAAACCGAATATTCGTTATGATATGCATAATAGAAATAACTAGGAGGGATTGGAATGGCAAGCAATGTACAATCATTTCAAATACAAACGGATCAAAAACAAACCTTTATCCGATTAGATAATTACTTGAATGATATTTTGAAGCAAAGTAATGTCCGAGAAGGAATCATGGTTGTATTTTGTCCTCATACAACAGCTGCAATAACGATAAATGAAAATGCTGATCCAGATGTGAAGAAAGATCTTTCTCTTGGTTTAAATGAAACTTTTCCAAATAAAGATGGATACGTGCATTTTGAAGGAAATTCCGATGGTCATATGAAATCATCCCTTGTTGGAGCAAATGAAACATTAATTATCTCTGATGGAAAATTAATTCTAGGAACATGGCAAAGTGTTTATTTTAGTGAATTTGATGGACCAAGAAACAGAACAGTGTACGTTAAAATAATAGAAGGCTAAGATATATAGAAGCTATTGAGAGGGGAATCTTAGTATGAATGATGCTTTACTTTTAAATCCAGCAAGACATATTGATATCGATGGTGCTGCGAATATTCGAGACCTTGGCGGTTATCCAACGAAAGAAGGTAATATGACGAAGTGGGGGAAATATTTTCGGAGTGATTCGTTACATGCTCTACCTTTAGAAAGTGAAAAGTATTTAGCTAGAGAAAAAGGTGTTCAATCGATTATTGACCTTCGTTTGTCCTTTGAAGGAAAGTACAAGCACATTGATCAACTATCATATGACTATATCAATATCCCGTTATTAGACCCAGCCACGTTCACTACGAAGATACCAAAATCGTTAGTCGATATGTATTGCATGATGTTGGATTCGAGTCAAAAGCAATTTAAAGAAGTATTTCAACATTTTATTCATGCAGGGGACAACCCAGTATTATTTCACTGTCGAGTTGGAAAGGACCGAACAGGTGTCTTAGCTGCAATGTTGCTAGATTTAGCAGGTGTATCTCATGATTTGATTATAAAAGATTATGCACTTACGAGTAAGTATAAACCGGTAACAGAAGAAGCATTACGTAGTACTCCTCCTCTTATGACGAAGAAACAATTTCGAAGTATGTTATTATGTGAACCAGAATATATGGAACAATTTTTACGTTATTT
The DNA here is from genome assembly GCF_000340475.1 of Oceanobacillus kimchii X50. Classification (NCBI taxonomy): domain Bacteria; kingdom Bacillati; phylum Bacillota; class Bacilli; order Caryophanales; family Bacillaceae; genus Oceanobacillus; species Oceanobacillus kimchii. The sequence goes on along the minus strand of NZ_CM001792.1, from coordinate 2,824,717 downwards.
ATATGATAACTATGGAAGTACGGAAGGCTTCCTCCATAAAATTGGATTTAGTGAGAAAGAGAGGCAGCAATTAAGAACTTCGTTTATAGAAGAATAAAATCGATATAAATAGTTGCCCAGTATGGTGAGAATACTGGGTAACTTTTTTAATATATAGTAAACAGTGAAATGTTAGTGACAAATATTTATAGCAATTAAATTTTGAATTTTTAAACTTACACTGAAACCAATGTATAATAGAAACTAAGATAAAAACGAAAGGGGAGATAAGCTTGAAACAGGGACATCAGATTATAAAGGACTTAACAGTTGCGAATTGGATGATAAACAAATGGATATATGTTCTTTCCACTAATTCTATGAAAGAAGCTGCCAAATTTTTTAATAAGATAGATGCAGACTTTATTACAGTAATAGATAATGGCAAGCCAATTGGAATCATTACAGGTAAATCAATTGTACAAGCTTTTTTAGATCATGGAGAAAATATGCCAGTTACTGAATACATGTCTCGAAATCATTTTCAACTTGTTCATGCTGATCAATTTATTATAGACGTGTGTAAACTTCCGACATCCAATTGTTTAGTAGTGGACGATGAACATAGATTAATAGGGATACTAACCTCTAATGAGATTCAACGGGGATTAGTACACTATATAAATGAATTAGATCAATCATTTCATTCTGCAGAGATCGTAGAGGTTATTCTCGAAAGTGCCTATGAGGGTGTGGCAATGGTAGATAGAAACGGAATAATAGTCGAATTTAATGAAGCCTATAGTCGTTTTACTGGAGTCGATAAAAAGGATGCAATTGGACATCCGGTTCAAGAAGTAATTGAAAATACAAATCTTCATCGTACAGTGAAAACAGGAATAGCAGAACGTGGTGTAATTCAATACATACAGGGACAGCCAATGGTAGTACACCGAATCCCGGTATGGAGGAATGGAGAATTAGTAGGTGCGATTGGAATGCTGATATTTGAAGGAGTAACGGAACTATATCAAATCTATGATCGTTACCAAGAGAAAAAACAAAAAATGAAAAACGAAAAGTATCCAAAGAAAGAAATTAGTCATCAATTGCAGAGCGATAATTATTTGGAACAAATTATCGGCCAAAGTGAAGAGTTAGCTAAATTAAAACGGATGACAAGAAAAGTTGCCCAGACAGAGGCAACTGTATTAATAACAGGGGATAGCGGGACAGGAAAAGAACTATTTGCAAAGAGTATTCACCATTTGAGTGATTATAAATCTGGACCATTTGTTTGTGTGAATTGTGGGGCAATACCTGAGCAGTTGTTTGAATCTGAGTTATTTGGTTATGAAGATGGCTCATTTACGGGTGCAAAACGAGGAGGAAAAATAGGGAAATTTAAACTTGCGGACAATGGAACGTTATTTCTTGATGAAATTGGAGAAATGCCTCTTACCATGCAGACGAAATTACTAAGAGTAATCCAAGAAAAAGAGTATGAAAAAGTAGGTGGATTGATAAAGCAACCATTAAAAGCAAGAGTAGTTGCTGCTACAAATCGTAATTTGAAAGTGATGGTAGAGAAGGGTACCTTTAGAGAAGATTTATATTATCGCATTAATGTAATCGAATTACATATTCCTCCTCTTCGAAAAAGAGAAAGAGATATTCCATTACTTATATCTTCTTATCTACTAACGATTTGTAAAAAGTATAACATACAGAAAAAAGATATAACGGCAGAAGCGATAGGAGTACTAATGAAATATAAGTGGTATGGAAATATTCGAGAGCTTATTAATACAATAGAAAAGCTTGTCATATTAACTGAGGGTGACATGATCCACTATCATCATCTCCCAAACTATATGAAAAGAGAAGAGTTTACGATAGATAATCAGTTATCACCCATGCATCAAGTCAAACACCAAGAACATATGAGAGAAAGTGAGTTAATAAAAATTACATTAGAACAAACTGGTGGGAATAAAACCAAAACGGCTCAGAAATTAGGTATACATCGAACCACGCTCTATCAAAAATTAAAGAAGTTTGGTATTGAGATGTAGTGTAGATAAATTCCTACACAACACTACAATAGTGTAGTGTTTTCCCTACACCTTTTTTGTTAGTCATTGGCATGGAAGTCATTATTATTTGGCATGATTTTTGCATAGTAATGAGAGAAAGGAAAAAGGGGAGGGAAGAGAGAATGCAAGAGTATGCAGTTTTTCGTACGCCGGAGACAATAAATTATGGGAGAAATGCGTTTGAAAAGATAGGGGTAGAAGCAGCAGCACGTGGCCATAAGGCAATTATTATTACCGATAAAATAATGGAAAAGTTGGGGTATGTAAGTGAATGTAGAGATTTACTTTGTAAGGAAGAAATTGAAAGCGCTGTCTATTTAGGGGTTGAATCCGAGCCCACAGATAAATATGTGGAAGAAGCATTGCAATTATTAAAGAGCGAACAATGTGATGTTGTTATTTCCCTAGGTGGAGGAAGTTGTATCGATACAGCAAAAGCAATTGCAGTGATTGCAACGAATGGTGGCTATATTGGGGATTATATGGGAATGAAAAAATTAGCAGAACTACCACCTTTACCACATATATCCATTCCGACAACAGCCGGTACTGGTTCAGAAGCGACCGATGCTACGATAATTACAAACACGAGTAATAATGTAAAGATGATGATTAAACAACCAGTTTTTATGCCAAATGTTGCTATTGTGGATCCATTATTATCGTTATCTTCTCCGAAATCCGTTACGGCGGCGACTGGAATCGATGCATTAAGTCATGCAATTGAGGCATATATCTCTCGAAAAGCTCAACCGATGACAGATATGTTAGCGCTTTCTTCGGTGGAAAAAATTGTAAACAGTTTAAAAAGTGCATATGAGAATGGAGACGATGTTCTAGCAAGAGAAGAGATGTCTATAGGTTCTCTACAAGCAGGTATGTCTTTTACGAACGCTTCTGTTTGTCTTGTCCATGGAATGTCGAGGCCAATCGGTGCTTTGTTTCATGTTCCACATGGTTTTTCCAATGCCATGTTACTTCCTGCTGTGCTTGAGTTTAGTAAAGAACATTGTGTGAAGCGGCTTGCGGATTTAGGAAAGTTTTTTGAACCTGATCTTTCGGGAGTATCTGATAAAGAGGCAGCAGATATTGCAGTAGAGTCGGTGAAAGAGTTGTGTTTTGATCTAAATATTCCAAACTTTGAAGGTTGGGGGATTAATCAATCGGAGTTTCAACAAGTGATCAGCAAAATGGCAGTGGATGCATTAGCGAGTGGCAGCCCGGAGAACAATCCGAGAATACCTACAAGACAAGAAATAGAGAAACTGTATCAAACTTGTTATAGCTATCAATTTTCATCACATAAGTCGGTAAGTAATTAAACCGAGAACAGGGGGAGAAATGATGGAATTTCTAGGTATGATTGGATTATTGGTATCACTAATAGTTTTAATTTACCTTACAATGAAAGGTGTAAATATCATCATTGGAGCTATTATTAGTTCAGTGATCGTAGCACTAACAGGGGGATTAAGATTTGATATTGCCTTAATGGATAATTATATGACCGGATTTACGGGCTATTTTGCGTCATGGTTTTTTGTTTTCTTATTAGGCGCAATATTTGGTAAAATAATGCAAGAGACGAAATCAGCGGATAGTATTGCTCAATGGATTAAAAAGCTATTGGGACCAAAACGAGCAGTATTTGCAGTTGTAGCTGCTGCAGCTATTATGACATACGGAGGTGTGAGTTTATTTGTAGTGGGGTTTGCTGTATATCCTATCGCTGTCTCTTTATTTCGATCAGCAAATTTACCACACCGATTCATTCCTGCGGCTCTCGTTTTCGGTTCTATATCATTTACGATGACTGCACCTGGTTCACCAGAAATTCAAAATATTATACCTACTGAATTTTTTGGCACTACTCCAACAGCAGGCGGATGGATTGGTGTCGTATGTGCACTGTTGATAATGACTTTAGGTGGTTTATGGCTAGGTTCTATGGTGAAAAAAGCTATTGCCAAAGGAGAAACCTTCTCTTTGCCAAATGGAGGGCGAGAGGAATCAGCTGCAAGTATGGAAGCTAATCTTGCACAACAGGAATCTGATCCGAAAAAAGAGGACTTGCCAAATATCATTATTTCCAGTATTCCACTTGTATTAGTCATTGTGCTTTTAAATGTATTAGGACAATTTATGAACCCAACAATTGCATTATTAATCGCTTTATTAGTAGGTATCACAGTTGCATGTTTGACAATGCTTCGTTTTCTTACTGAATTTTGGAACTCACTTGCAACGGGAGCGCAAAATGCGTTAGTAGCTTTAGCTAATACTTGTGCCGTAGTAGGATTTGGGAGTGTTGCTGCTCAAGTATCAGCATTTGATTCGTTAATCACTGGTTTGGTGAATTTACCTGGACCGCCATTGATTGGTTTAGCTATAGGTGTAACTGTCATTTGTGCTATTACAGGGTCTGCTTCAGGCGGATTAGGAATCGCGTTGCCTATCCTAGCTCCTATTTATTTAGCACAAGGGTTAGATCCAGGATCGATGCATCGTATATCCGCTCTAGCTTCAGGAGGATTGGATTCTCTTCCGCACAATGGGTATGTTGTAACCACAGTTCGTGCGATATGTGGAGAATCACATGGAAGGGCGTATAAACCAATTTTAATGGTGAGTGTAATTTTACCTACTATTGTGTTAGCGTTGGCAGTTATTTTGTACACCATATTTTAAATTTACTTAGGAGGGCTTTATATGACACAAACTACAGTAAAAATCGTTAAAAACTATATTGGTGGAGAATGGATTGACTCTCGTACAGAAAAAACAGAGGATGTCTTCAATCCAGCGACAGGAGAAGTAATTGCACAAGTGCCAATTTCAACAAGTGAAGATGTAAACAATGCGATAGAGGTGGCAAATGAAGCATTTAAGACTTGGAAGGAAGTACCTGTTCCAAAACGGGCTCGAATCTTATTTAAATATCAACAATTACTCGTAGAACATTGGGATGAGCTAGCGCAATTAATTACGGTGGAAAACGGAAAAAATTACACAGAAGCGTATGGTGAAGTACAACGTGGAATTGAAAATGTAGAATTTGCGACTGGAGCCCCATCATTAATGATGGGAGAACAGCTACCCTCAATTGCAACTGATTTAGAATCCGGTGTATATCGTTACCCAATTGGGGTCATTGGCGGAATTACACCGTTTAATTTTCCAATGATGGTACCGTGCTGGATGTTTCCGATGGCGATTGCTACCGGGAATACCTTTGTAATGAAACCATCTGAGCGTACGCCATTATTAGCGAACCGTTTGGCAGAACTTCTAGAAGAAGCAGGACTTCCAAAAGGAGTATTCAATATAGTACATGGTGCTCATGATGTCGTAAATGGATTACTTGATCATAAAAAAGTTGCTGCTATTTCCTTTGTTGGCTCTCAGCCAGTAGCCGAATACGTATATAAACGAGGAACAGAGAATTTAAAACGTGTACAGGCACTCGCAGGAGCAAAAAATCACTCGATTGTACTAAATGATGCCAACCTTGAAAATGCGACAACTCAAATATTGAATGCAGCATTCGGTTCTGCAGGAGAAAGATGTATGGCTGCATCTGTAGTAGCAGTTGAAGAAGAGGTTGCTGATGAGTTTGTTGCTTTATTAACGCAGAAAGCGAATGAAATAAAAATTGGAAATGGGTTAGATGAAGGGGTATTCCTTGGACCGGTAATCCGTGATAAACATAAGGAACGTACGTTACAATATATTCATTCTGGTGAGGAAGAAGGTGCAAATCTTGTTCGGGATGGTCGTACAGATGAAGCAGCTAAGCAAGAAGGTTATTTTGTCGGACCAACCATATTTGATCATGTAACTTCAGAAATGAAAATTTGGCAAGATGAAATTTTCGCTCCAGTGTTGTCAATTGCCCGTGTGAATAATTTAGAGGAAGGTGTAGATTTAGCAAACGAATCTAGATTTGCAAATGGGGCATGTATCTTTACAAGAGATGGGGGAAGCGTGCGTAGATTTAGAGAGACTATCGATGCTGGCATGCTTGGTGTAAATATTGGTGTTCCTGCACCAATGGCATTCTTCCCATTCTCTGGTTGGAAAGATTCATTCTATGGGGATTTACATGCAAACGGAAAAGATGGATTACAATTTTATACACGTAAAAAAGTACTTACTACCAAATGGGTGTAGGTATACAAAGTAAAAAATTTAGAAGTAGTAAGTGTTAGGAATAGAATATGAGTTAATTCCTACTTAAGAGTTTCTTGGCTGTTAGGATAGTGATTTTCTTTTCCAAATTAGTTAAGGTTGTGGATATAAAAACAACTCATAAATTTAGCAGCATTCTATCAATAAAGAGAGGAGGTTGGGACAAAAGTAATTGGTTTTGAAAAGCCGCTTCAGAAATATACTGCGCTTATCTTAAGGCGGCTGGCGAGCCTCCGGATGCTTATGCATCGGGGGATGCTCGTCTAGGCCTCTTTCCCATAGGACAAGGAAGACCTCGAAAGCATTGCATCGCATGGAGAAAATCGATTTTTGATTTTCAAGGAGTCTCCGTATATTTCTTACGCTTATTCTAGTATATTCTATTTTTTGACTAAAACTTTTTGTTATGTCCCAACCTGTTCTATTAATGGAATAAACCTGATTCTCGTGATTTTTTTGCTAGTTTTCTCGTATGTTTGTTAATGGGTTGCTTAAAGAATGCTCCTAAAGCAAAGAAAACAGAACCAAATAAGGCTAACACAAGCATATCTTTGATTGCTTTACTCCAGATAATTCCGCCGACAGCTTCACGTAATAAGTCGATTGCATACGTAAATGGCAAGAATGGATTGATTGTCTGGAAGAACTCGGGTAATAGCATCGCAGGGTATGTTCCTCCAGAACCGGCAATCTGTAATACAAGAAAAACAATTACCATTGCTTTTCCAACATCTCCAAATACAGAGACAAGCGTGTAAATAATCGTAATGAAAATGAAACTAATGAATAGCCCAAACAAAATAAACCATCCTGGATGTGCCATTTCTACTCCAAGAATAAAAATATCTCCAAATGTAATAATGATGGTTTGAATAATCCCAATAAGTAAGAAAGTCATCAACTTTCCAAAATACTCTTGACGTAACGTAAACTCCGAAACATGGTGAACTTCGGTGGACAACAGTGAAATTAATAATAGACCGCCAACCCAAATAGCGAGAACAGTATAGAATGGAGTCATACCCGCACCATAATTCGCAATTGGGAATACTTGAGTCTCATCCAATGTTACTGGTTCTTGGAAAAAGCTTTGCTCTGCCTCAGGATCATTCTGGAGTAAATCAATAATTTCCTGTAAATCGGCTTCATCTTGTATTTCACGGACGCGATCCGCTAATTCATTTACTTTCGTATTTACATAAGGGAATTCACCGAGTACGGTATTAATCGTATCCGTTCCTTCTTGTAGATTCCCATCCGTAGAAGCAAGAATAGATTCGACTTCTGGGATGGTTGATTGAATATCAACCAGTATTCCTCTTGCCTCTTGTAACGTCCCTTGAGCCTCATCAACTGTTTGACGTACCGTTGGTTCAATTGTATCCGTATATTCAACAACAAAGGCATCTACTTGTTCATTAACCGTTTGCGAACGTTCTTTTAAATCATTGAGTAAAGTGGATACTTCGTCTTCTGTATTCTGCAACACGGTGTTAATTTCATTGGCATCTGTTTGAACGTTCTCTAATGATTCTCTTAATGATACAATCTGATCAAGTGAATCTTGAATTTGTTCGTATTCTGGTTGTTCAGGATCAAGCTGTTCTTGTACTTGATTTAGAGCATCTTCTATCGTTGTAAGACGCTCTAATCCATCATTAATTTGTGTGTCGACTTGTTCCACGATTGCATTACCACTGCCAAAATCGATATTAGAATCTTGAACATCTTGTAAGAAATCATTTGTTGATTGTGTTACTTGCTGTATCGTCTCTAAATCTTCTTGGATTTGCGGAGCCATTTCGTTTAAACGCCCCTCTGCATTATCAAGAAATGCTATCGTATTATCAATTGTATTTAGTCCATCATTTGTTGTTTCTTCTGCACGAGGAATTAATCCTTGTGCCTCATTAATTAAATCAGCAGCATTCTCTGCATCTGTTAATGTACTTGTTAATAGTTCTTCAATTTCAGGTAAACTTTCTTCAACATTAAATAAGTACTCTTCAAATCGTTCAATGTCAGGTAGATCATTTTCTAGTTGCACACCAATTTGATTAAATAAATCAAAAATAACGCCATTCACCGTCGATACAAACTGACTGCTTACATTATCAACAATCGTGCTTGCGCCACGGTTGGTCATTTGTGGGGTAATTGCGTTTACCTTTTCATTTACGTAGTATTCTACATTTGCTTTTTCTGGATTTCCGGTAGTAACCGTTCCTAGCTTTTCGGAAAAATCTTCTGGGATAATTATCACTGCGTAATAGTCCCCGTTTTCAATATGTTCCATCGCACCTTCGCGGTTATCAAATTGCCAATTCATGGAGTTATCCTCTTTTAAGGTAGATATAAGCTCGTCTCCAACATGTATGTCTTCTCCACGCACTTCTGCGCCGACATCTTCATTTACAATACCAACCGGTACTTCATCGACTTGACTGTAAGGGTCCCAAGCAGCTTTAATATTTAGCCAAGCGTATAAGGACGGTAAAATCAATAAACCGCCTAGAATAATAAGTGCAACCCAATTCGTACCTGTTTTACGAACATCCGTCGAAAAAATATTCCATATGTTCTTCATTTTATGACTTCCTATCAAGTTAATTTGTTCATACGATTATCACTATAACAAACTTTATTATACGAAAACTAGTAAGTACTCGGAAATATTTTTTGATAGCCTTTTCATTTTAACTTGTGAACGATAGTTCGATATATAACAAAAAAAAGCCCTTTTTATTTAACAAGGGCTTATCATCACTGTATTATTGTATAGAACATTTCTGATACTATACTTTAAAAAGTTGTTGATAAAGATTAGTAATATGGTCCGTCATAATAATAAGGTCCTGGCCCATAACCTGGTGGATATGGTCCGTATCCCCATGGAGGTCCTGGTGGTCCTGGAGGCCCCGGCGGCCCAGGAGGTCCTGGTGGCCCATAATATCCAGGTCCAGGGAATAGGGCACTACCTAATAATCCTCCAGCTAATCCACCAACAAATGGCGCTAACCAGATGAAGCGTTCACCGTCATGAATAGGAGCACCATTTTCTATACGATAACTCTGATAATAGCCATAAGGTGCGTTCCAATTATAAGCATTCGTGTGATAAGGCACAAGTTGCTGCTCTTGGTGTACTACTTGATCTTCATGAAAATCATTATTCATATGCATCCCTCTTTTCTACAATCCTATATAGCAACATATGCAGTACAGTGGCCTAATGTTAAATTGGTTGTTTTATTATGTTGTAAAAGTAAACATTTGTAGTGTTGTAAAATTTCTTGTTCACACTGGTAATTATTCATTAAATATCTACCATAAAATTCGATAAACTACATTCATAAACATTTTGACAACACAATTTATTTTAAGTAGAGTTTTGTTATAATTACAAAAGCGAAAGAAGGTGCAATCTTGAAAGGAATAAATATCATACTAATTATTTTATTTTCTATCTTGTTATTAAGTGCATGTGGTAGTTCCAGTGAAGATGGGACAGACAAAAATGAAAATGGAAAGAGTACCAGCGATGATGAAAGGTGGGAAGAAATTAATACTGATGGGGAGATTGTTGTTGGGACGTCGGGTACATTATTTCCTGCATCGTATTATGAAGGTGATACTTTAACTGGATTTGATGTTGAAGTCATGCGGGAGTTAGCCAAAAGATTGGACTTGGATATTACTTTTGAAACAATGGGCGTTGATAGTATGCTTTCAGCAATTCAAAGTGGAAGAATTGATGTTGCTGCCAATCAAATTGAGTCAACAGAGAAACGAAAGAAAGAATTTAATTTCAGTGAACCATATAAATATTCTTATACTACCATGGTAGTTCGTAAAGATGATAATTCTGAAATTAATTCATTAGAAGATTTGCAAGGGAAGAAAGCTGGTGGTGGAGCAACAACAGTCTATAGCCAAATTGCAGAACATTTTGGAGCGGAAGTTGTTACTTACGGAAACGCACCAAATGAAGCATATTTACGTGATGTACATAACGGTAGAACAGATGTAGTAATCAATGATTATTATCTGCAGAAATTTGGTATCGCCGAGTTCCCTGAATTTGATATCCATTTACATCCTGAATTACGATTTAGAACAACGGAGCAATCTATAGTAATCCCAAAAGGTGAAACTCAGCTAACAACTGAAATAAATCAAGTTCTTAAAGAAATGCGTAATGATGGAACACTCTCTGATTTGGCAATTCAGTATTTTGAGGAAGACGCATCTAAAAAGCCTAATCTAGAAATGGAGGAAATAGAGGGTCTAGATCTATAACAAATGGTTTTGTGAAAAAGGTCACCATGGTAGTCTTTTCCCTATTTAAAATTTAAGATTGAAGGATCTGAATAAGCACAAAGTTCCAAAACAAGCAAAAAGATTCCAGTTATCTTTTGAATCAGATACTGGAATCTTTTTATTAGTCTTACTTGAAATGCTACGGAATTCGATAATTATCTTCTTACAGCGCGCATAATTAAGCTAACAATAAAGATTAGAATGATTGCACCGATTAATGCCGGAACAATAAAGAACCCGCCGATTTCTGGTCCCCAACTTCCTAAAATAAATGAACCTAACCATGCACCAACAAATCCTGCTAATATATTTCCAATTATACCACCTGGTAAATCTTTTCCAACAATCAAGCTAGCAATCCAACCAAGTATACCACCTATGATTAAACTCCAAATAAAACTTAACATGTGTATCATTCCTTTCTTGAGATGTTATTACTAATAACTATATATCCTATTTATTGAATGTTTAAACCAACATGAAGAATTTTGGTTTGTACAATAGTATGACTAAATAATAGAAATATATGTAAAAAAACAGTAAAAATTAGCAAAAACTTATTTTTTATAACTACATCCAAAGTGTCATTTTAGTTGTTTAAAACAAATTAAATCCATAAAACATTAAATAACAGAAATATTTCAATATTCCATCTTCCGTATATTCTATTTATTTTATGATCGTCACACCGAAAATAAGTAGAGGGATACAAAATAATTTCTATTTTGTATAAATAAAGGAGATGCTATAGTGAAAAAATTATTTAAGAAGAAAGGCATACGTTTTAAGCTAATATTGGCATTTGCAGGGTTTTTATTAATACCGGGTTATATTATTGGTGTGCTAACATATTTTAGCTCTGTGGATCAGATTGAAGGTCAATTGAAAACAAGGATTAATGAGAATATAGATATAATAAATAGAACAATAGATAATACAATGGAATCGAAAGTACATGATGTACAAATCTTTGCAGACAATATGAATGATTCCATGTATGAAAATGAAAGTGAAGAAGTATTTCAACAGTTTTCACAATATGTGGAGTTACATCCAGAAGCAGCGAGTATATATGTTGGTACAGAAGAAGGAGAATTTATACAAGAACCTCAATTGGTTCAAGATAGCAATTATGATCCAAGAGAACGTCCTTGGTACATAGCATCCATGGAAAATACGAATGATGTTATCATTTCTGATCCTTATATCGGTGTAGGAGAAGGAAAGTTGGTAGTAACTGTATCGAAAGCTATTGAAGATGGTTCAGGAGTTGTAGCAGTAGATTTAAGTTTTGATTTTATCGAAGAAATTGCTTCTGGTATAGACATTGGCAATAATGGTTATGCGTTTCTTCTCGATCAACAACAAAATGTGATTTATCATCCAGAACTAGATAAAGGAACAAAGGCAGAAGAAGAAATATATAGCAAACTTTATGAAAGCACAAATGATGAATTTTCCTACTCTTCTCAAGGTATAAATAAGTTTGTTTATTTTGCGACAAACGATCTAACAGGTTGGAAACTCGGGGGGACAATGGATCAAGATGAAGTACAAGATGCAGCATTATCTGTATTTTTCACGACAGTAATTGTAATTGTTGCTTCACTGATAATAGGCGGAGTCTTAATTTTCTTAGTTATACGTTCCATATTGAAACCAATTCGTGAGTTGAAAGAAAAAGCACTTATCATCAGTACTGGGGATTTGACTCAGGCAATTGATGTAAAAACAACAGATGAAATAGGGCAATTAGGTAGTGCATTCAATCAAATGCAAGATGGTTTAAGAGAATTAATTCATGATGTGGAATTTAATGCACAACAAGTAGCTGCTTCTGCAGAAGAATTAAATGCCAATGCAGATCAGATGACCAGCACAACCGAACAAGTTTCATCAGCAATTCAAGAAATATCTTCTAGTGCTGAACATCAATTACATGGTACGGAAGAAAGTGCCAATTCATTGGAAGAAGTATCAACAGGAGTAGAAAAAATTGTTGATAGTGCAACATCGGTATCCGGATATGTGGAAGAAATGAACAGTCAAGCAGAGGTTGGTGGACAAGCGGTACACAATACTTTAGAACAAATGAATGCAATTCAGGAGTCTGTTAATAACTCTAATCAAATGATTGAGTCTTTATTAGAACGTTCCAAAGAAGTAACTACAATCCTAAGCGCGATTACGGATATCTCGGAGCAAACCAATCTTTTAGCACTTAATGCGGCAATTGAAGCAGCAAGAGCTGGAGAGCATGGAAGAGGGTTTGCTGTTGTCGCAGATGAAGTACGTAAACTAGCGGAACAATCGCAGAGTTCTGCGAATGACATTAATGTAATTCTTGAAGGAATTCAACATGATATCCAAACTACAGTGGAGGGAATGTCACTCGTAACGGATAAGGTTTCTTCTGGAGTAGAAGTTTCTTATGATGCAATTGATAAATTTGGACAAATTATGCAGACAAGTATTAAAATTCGGCCACAAGTAGAAGAAGTAACAGCCATCTCTGAAGAAATGGCTGCAGCAGTGCAACAAGTCACTGCAACGGCGAATGATTTAGCTAATATTGCAAGAAGTAACGCAGCATCATCGGAAGAAGTTGCAGCTTCAACAGAAGAACAACTTGCATCCATGGAGGAAATCTCTGCATCAGCTAAATCTTTAACAGATATGGCAGAAGAGTTAACCGAAAAAATCGCAAAATATAACTATTAACGTATAGCACAAAAAAGACAGGAGATTATGATGGAAACACGGACGATGAAAGACTATCCGTATTACCATGTTAAGCTCCTGTCTTTTTGTAATAAGTGAGTCAATTTCATAATTGCTAAGTTGAATCTGAAATATTTTTTAGTGTGATTATATTTAATGTTCGGATTATAGCAATAATTTGGCTTTGATTGTAATGGAAGACGGCGACTCCTGCTCAGAATAACGATCTGAAGATCCATTTGAAAAGTGTTCTTCTTTTCAAGTTAGCTGAAGCCGTGCCTGTGGAAAGCGTCCGTCTGCAAAGAATATCAAAACAGTGAACATTGGGATTTCACATAAAATATCTTATTATGAAATTGATTAATGTATTTTAATCAGGAAAGATGATTGCATTATAATTTTTACAAATTTCGACTAACATCTCTTTGGGTATGTTCTTGCAAAGCGTGCGTGAGTTCATTTAATAGACTGTCTAGCGTTTGTGATAGATGAAGTACATAAGGATCTTTGGGATTACGTTCATATGCTGCATACATTTCTCTTCGTGTAGCTTCTACTTGCTGATTTAACTTGTCTACTTTGGTCATCATTGCACGCCCTCTCCAATTATCAACTTCTTGCTGCTGGATACGGCAAGAACTAAAGAATGTCAAATACACCATAGACAAAACAATTTACAATCAATAGTTCTTATTACCTATTGTAATATTGTTTAAATATTTTGTCAATATAAGTAAAAAATGAAAGAATATACGGTTTTATTTTGATTGTAGGTAACCGTTATCTGCAATTATGGGTCAACTAACTCGGAAAACACTTCTTCAAGTGATTGCTTATGCTACAACTGAAGAAGTCACCATTTTTCATTACAAATAGATATGTAATTATATATTTGGTTTTAAATGAAAAAAGGAATTAAGGAATCTTGAATTTAAATCATTATACATGAATAGTGATTCAGTTGTGAAGGGAACGAAGTACTAAATCGTTTTACTATTTAATGGCAACATGTTAGTTAAAGAATTCAAACACATAAGAAAAAAATTTTTTATAAAAACTATTAAACCTTTTATCAGTTTATCCGATATAGTAAATAGATCATCAAAGAGATGATTGGTTAGGGCCTTAACGTTAAAGAAAGACATGTGTTTGAGGGGGAAGCTCAAGCAAGTCGCAATTAGTTTCGGTTTACTTTGATATTGACCTAAATGGTTAATATAGATTATCAGGACACAAGGATGTGACCTGAAAAAAACAACTACATGGAGGTAGAAAATTATGATTATCAATCACAACATTTCTGCTCTTAATGCGCATCGCCAATTAGGAGCAAATCAAAACGGAGTTCAAGGATCTTTAGAAAAACTTTCTTCAGGTCTTCAAATCAACAAAGCTGGAGATGACGCTGCAGGTCTAGCAATCTCTGAAAAAATGCGTGGACAAATTCGTGGTCTAGAAATGGCTACTAAAAACGCACAAGATGGTATTTCTTTAATTCAAACTGCTGAAGGTGCATTGAATGAAACTCATTCTATCCTTCAACGTATGCGTGAACTAACAGTTCAAGCTGGAAACACTGGAACTCAAGAACCAGAAGATTTACAAGCTATTCAAGATGAGATCACTGCCTTAAAAGAAGAAATTGGTGGAATTGAAGACGGAAGTAAAGGTATTGCTGATAGAACGCAATTTAATGGTAAAGATTTATTAGATGGTAGCTTTGCAGATACTGATTTAGTATTTCAAATCGGAGCTAATGGTGGACAACAACTTACAGTTAACATTGCAGATATGAGAGCAACTGCTTTAGGATCTGAAGATGGAACAGATGGTGATGGAAATGCAGTAACAGGTTTAAAAATAAGCGAAATTGATATAACAGATTTTGAAACTAATGATTTCGAAACACAGTTAAACGCTATTGATGCTGCAATTACACAGGTGTCAACTCAACGTAGTAGCTTAGGTGCAGTACAAAATCGTTTAGAGCACACTATCAACAACCTAGGAGCTTCTTCAGAGAACTTAACTGCTGCAGAATCTCGTATCCGTGACGTTGATATGGCAAAAGAAATGATGGAGTTCACGAAAGGTAACATTCTTTCTCAAGCTGCTCAATCAATGCTTGCTCAAGCTAACCAACAACCACAAGGTGTATTACAATTACTTCAATAATATAATCTTGTTATAAAGACTCTACTTTTCTAGTAGGGTCTTTTCTTTTAAGTAGAAATATTGAACAGACGAGGTGACAATTGATGGATATAGCAGGGCTATCTATCGCAATGAGTCAAGCGAATGTACAACAGCAAGTATCTTTTGGACTGATGAATAAGGTAATGGACCAATCGGAACGCCAAGGTTCCAATCTATTAAAAATGCTTGATCAACCAATGCATCCTCATTTAGGTCAATCCATCGACTTAAAAGGATGAAAAATTATTGTATACAGAAAAACATAAAAAAGCGTCTACGAATTTATTCAATATCGTAGACGCTTTGAGTTAATATTATATTGTTTGAGAAGCATAACAAGGCTTTGAGTGAGAAAGACGGCGAATCCAACGGGAAAGCACGAGCAGAAGATCCACTTGGAAAAGTGTACTTATTTTTCTAAGTTAGCTGATGCTGGGCCCGTGGAAAGTGTCCCTCTGCAATGGAAATCAAATAGTACGATCTATGTTTGATATATGGGTATTGTTTTCTTGAAAAAGTAAATTAACACTTCAATTTTCTGCAAAACTTCCTATCTTTCGCTATTCACAAATGCCTAGACGCTTGCTATGATGTGTATAACTTCATATATCTCAAGAGATGACGAGAGAAGATTAAATTTTCCCCTATGTTTTAGGGATTATTTGGTCTTTTCTCTTTTTTTATGAGATATAAATATAGCAAGAGGGGGTTGTCTTATATGAAAAAGATTTTAGTTGTTTGTTTGGTGTTAGGGTTACCATTGTTTCTGCTTACAGCTTGTGCAGATGGGGGAGATAGTGGCGATGGTGATAATGATGGAGGCGATAGTATCACGTTGTATTCACCGGAGACACCTGATTTGACGAAGCAGCTTGCACAGAAATATGAAGAAGTTCACGGTGATAAGGTGAATGTTCATTATGCAGGGACCAATGTATTGGTTAATCAAATGATGGCTGAAAAAGGTAATCCGCAAGCAGACGTCTGGTATGGCGGAGGAGGGATTCTTCCGTTTGAATCCGCAGTTGATAAGGAAATTATTACTTCCTATATTCCAGAAAGTGCTGAAGACTGGGAAGTAATTGAAAACGGTATCAAAATGAAACATCAGGATGGGTATTATACTGGGGTAGAGTTATTCGTACTTGGATTCTCTTATAATACAGATCTGGTTTCTGAAGAAGAAGCACCAAAGACTTGGGAAGATTTGTTGGATCCGAAGTGGGAAGGAAAGATTCAATTTCCGAATCCAGCAGCATCTGGTACATCAACTCTTATGGTACTTAGTTATATGATGCAATACGGTGAAGAAGAGGGATGGGAATATTTTCAAAAACTAAAGGATCAAGCAAATTCAATTCCGGATTCTGGTTCTGCGCCTACAAAAGCTGTAGCGATGGGAGAAGCGCATGTTGCGGTTGGGTTTGATTTTATGGCATATGAACACCAAGCGAATGGAGAGACTGTTGACTTTGTTGTTCCAGATAAAACGCCAATATTGTCTAATCCAATGACACTAGTAAAAGATGGACCAAATCCTGAAGGCGGGCAGAAATTTATGGAGTTTATGCTGAGTGAGGATGCACAGCAAATTCTTGCGGACTGGTATCATATTCCGATTAATCCAGACATAGAATCGAAGACACCTTTGTCCGTTGATAATATTAGTAATCATGCGGTAGAGCTTGATATCGACTGGGTGAATGAAAATTATGATCGAATACGAAATGAATGGAATAGCAAAATTAAGTAAAGGATGATCAATCATGGGGGCAGTTTTTCTAGAGAATGTGCGAAAGGATTTTGGTAAAGTAACGGTACTTAAAAATATAAATTTGGATATTAAAGAGGGTGAGTTTTTCGCTCTCTTAGGTCCATCCGGTTGTGGAAAAACGACGACAATGCGCTGTATTGCTGGTTTTGAAAATCCAACAAGCGGATCAATTAAAATTGGCAATCAAGAAGTAAATCGCTTTGCTCCAAATCAACGAAATTGCGGCATGGTATTCCAGAGTTATGCATTATTTCCACATATGAATGTATTCGATAATGTTGCCTATAGTTTAAATATTAAAGAGTTACGGAAAGGTAATCCATTTAAAAAAATAGCGGTTTATACGCGAATGCTTAATAGTAGGATTGTGAAGTATTCAAAACCAATTGAAGAAAAAGTGATGGGAATTTTAGAATATGTGGAGTTGCAAGATCACGCCCATAAATTAACTGGGGAACTATCTGGTGGACAGCAACAACGGGTAGCCCTGGCAAGAGCATTAATCATGGAACCAGAAGTGTTGTTAATGGATGAACCATTATCAAATCTAGATTTAAAACTTCGGCATACAATGCGGAATACGATTCGACGGATCCAACAAGATTTAAAAATTACGACTATCTTTGTAACCCACGATCAAGAGGAAGCAATGAGCATGGCTGATCGTATAGCGGTGATGAAAGATGGAGAAATTTTACAAGTTGGAACACCAACGGATTTATATAGTCATCCGAAAACATCGTTTATCGCTGACTTTGTAGGTACTTCAAATATTATTATTGGTCAAGTTATCTCTTCAGAATCTGGTAGGACAACGATTCAAATTGGTGACCAAACAGTTCAATCAGCTCAAGAGACTGACGAAAAGGAAGTGCAAGTGATTATTCGGCCAGAAAATATAATTATCATTAAAAATAATGATCAGCATGTATATGATAATCAATTCGAAGGAACCATCCAAATTGCGACCTATTTAGGATCCGTTGTCCGTTATGAGGTCAAGGTGGGAGGGCAGTTACTTATTATTGATACCACATATGAATCTGGAGATAGTATTTTGAAAAATGGTACAGCAGTGCAACTTGGAGTTTTACCTGAGAGGGTGTTATTAATATGAAAAAACTCCGGAAATTCTCAAGCATGACAGCTATCAAATGGTTCATCTACGCATTTTTTCTTTTGTTTTTAATACTACCATTACTTGCAGTATTTTTGGTTAGTTTTACAAATGACCCAATCAACTTATTTGGTTCGTTTATAAATACAGAAACATTGCGCACTACGTTGGAACAATTTCAAAACGGAACGTTGGAAAACTTTAAGGCGATTTTTTCAAATGGGCATTATTTTTCTGGCCTGAAAAATAGCATTCTCTTGTCTTTTATCGTTTCGGTTGCGGTCATTTTACTTTGTGTTCCAATCGCATATGGGATTGCACGGACAAATATGCCATGGAAGAAAACGATAAGTGCATTATGTACGATACCACTCGTTGTACCAACATTTATCTCGGCGTATGCATTTATTATTATGTTTGGACGTTCTGGGTGGGTCACATATATTTATCAAGCACTTGGCGGTGAAGGATTATTTATTGATCCGTATTCGATGACAGGCATTGCTATTGTACAGATCTTTTTCTTCTTTCCATATGCACTGTGGCCAATGGTTGCCGCGTTTAAAATTAGTGATGCTTCCTTAGAAGAAGCTTCCAGGAATATGGGGGCAAAGGGCTGGTTGACTTTTCAGACGGTGACATTTCCTTTAGTGATTCCAGGAATGCTATCGACGTTAATGGTTATTTTTGCGGTCAGTTTTTCCGATTTTGGAACACCAATCATTTTAGCTCCAACGGATTTAAATTTAATTGTTGTGGATGCATATCGAGAAATTGCTGGATTCTTTAATTGGGGTGGAGCTGCTATCTTAACGGTAATTATGATTGCAATTGCTGCCATTGTATACTGGTTACAAAATTTCTTTTTAAAAGGAAGAAATTACGATACGGTTTCTGGAAAACCAAAGCAAATTAAATTAAACAAAAATAGAAAAGTTACGATTCCGTTATCCATTTTTTCTGGATTTGTTGTATTTGTTCCTTTGCTTGCAATGCTTACGGTATTTCTCCAGTCAATTGCGACAACATGGGGGAAAGACCCATTACCAACAGGGTATACACTCGATCATTACAAAACAATTTTTTCCTCATCATTAGGGAATATACAAAACAGTTTAATTTTAGCATTTGGCGCTTTAATCATTAGTGTGGTAGTTGCTGTATTTGTATCGTATTTCGTCGTTAGGCAGAAGTCTACTTCATTGGATTTTATGACGACGATTCCGCTTATTGTTCCCGGGATTGCATTTGGGGTGGCATTAATCCAAACATTTAATGTTGCACCATTACAATTAACAGGAACAGCATTCATTCTGATTGTAGCTTATGCGATAAGAAGGCTGCCATATATGGTGCGATCAACTGTTGGAACAATGAAATCAATAAAAAAAGACATTGAAGAAGCTGCAGTGAATTTAGGTGCTTCTACATTTACTTCTGCCATAACGATTCTTGGACCGTTAATGTTACCGGGAATTGCAGCTGGGTCTATCTTAGTGTTTGTAACGGTGATTAAAGAAACAAGTATATCGATATTAATGGCGCCTGCTGAGTGGGCACCGATGAGTTTGGCTATTTTTCAAAATGTACTGCGCGCGGAGTATTATTCTGCCGCGGCAATGTCGATTATTTTAGTATTAATGGTAGTAACACTGCAAATGATTGCCAATAAAATTTCATCTTCAAGTAAATAGTGTATTTCATCATGGGGAGGAATATTATTGCAAAGGGGATTCATATTTGACTTAGATGGTACGATTTATATTGATAATCAATTAATTCCTGGGGCTTTGGATACCGTACAAAAACTCATTCAACGTGGCGACAAGATTATTTACTTTACGAACAAATCAATCGAAAGTATTGCCACTTATGTACAAAAACTAAGGGCGTTAGGTATCGAAGTACAAGATAATCAAATCGTAAACTCTAATTACCTAGTCGCTCGATATTTAGAGAAGAATATTGCACAACAAGCAAATGTTATGGTCATAGGTGAAAATCCTTTGATTGAAGAAATAGAAAAAATAGGAATAGGATGTACGTGGAATCCAGTAGAAACATCGTATGTTATTATTGGTTGGGATCGAGAGTTCACATATGAAAAGCTCAACCTTGCGTTTCAAGCTTGGAAAAAAGGAGCAACAATCATCGCGACAAATCCTGACCGAACATGTCCAGTCGCAAGTGGTGAAATTCCAGATTGCGGAGCAATGATTGGAGCTTTAGAAGGAGCAACAGGCGAAAAAGTTGAGATGATATTAGGAAAACCTTCTGTTCAAGCGGCGAAATTTATTACACAAGAGTTGATGCGTCTCCCACCTGAGCAATGCTTTATGATAGGAGACCGAATAGAAACAGATATAAAGATGGGCATCGAAAGTGGGATGCATACGGTATTAGTACTTACGGGCATCACAACTAAAGAAATGGTGAACCAGTCACAATACCAGCCTGAATTTATAGTTGATAGTATTCGAGATTTAATAGATGCAACTACAAATCTAAATTCCAAAGGGAAGGATCTCCGGAAGAAATAGCAAGTGCACCGGCTTCAAGTCCATTCATAATTTCTTGTTTTTCACTAATCAATCCACCTGCGATTACTGGTAGGTGGGTTTGTTTTGTAATTTGATCGATAATTTTTGGCATTAATCCGGGGAGTATTTCAATGGCATCTGGACGAACAGAATTTGCGATTTCGACTCCCTTTAATAAAGCATTTTTATCAATTACAAAAATGCGTTGTATGGTCGCTAAATTTTCTTCTTTTGCATATTTAATTAGATTACTTTTTGTAGTGACTATGCCAAGAGGTTTCCATTCTCTAGCAATATATTGGATGGCATTTCTCGAATTGGTTAACCCATCAATAAAATCAAGATGAATAAAGGCCGATTTATTTGCTTCTTTTAATCTATCAATATATTGCTTTGTAGAGAGAAGATTCCCTGTCAATAAAAATATAACATTCGCATTTGAAGTAATCGCATATTGAATATCTTGTTCCTTTTTCACAGAGGCAATAACTTGTGACTGAACAATATCCACAATATGAGCCAATCTATCCCGTCCTTTCTACTAAATTTGTTGAGTAATTATCTGTAAAAAATACAGTTTTGTAATGTTAATATCGTTATCTATATCATATTATTCTATATGGACAGGATTTATTCGGTAGATGGATGTATAAAGCAAGTCACGTATAATGGTGATAGGAATAAGAGAAGAGAAGAAGTACACTTTACTGATATTTTTGTAATTTTATGTTAAGTAGAATATAATCATTGCAACAGATGCAATCAATTACTATGATTAAATTAAAGCGCTTCCTTAAATGTGAATAATACATGCGACAAGGTATTCGTGCGTGATTCTGAGGAATTTCCTAATTTTCTTTCATCCACAAAAGAGTTTTATGAATAATAGATTGATAAAATTGCTGGAGGGATAATATTATGCAAACAAAAGCAGCGGTACTACGTAAATCAGGAGTAAAACATCCATACACTGAAAGTCAGCCAGTTCGAATTGAAATAGTTGAGTTAGATGCTCCAAAGCGTGGAGAGGTATTATTAGAAATAAAGGCAGCTAGCTTATGTCATTCGGATCTATCCGTTATTAATGGAAGTAGACCAAGACCATTACCGATGGTGTTAGGTCATGAAGCTTCTGGAGTGGTAAAAGAAGTAGGGGAAGGTATCGAAGATTTAGAAGAAGGAGATCACGTTGTATGTGTATTTGTACCGAGCTGTGGTCATTGTCTCCCATGTAAAGAAGGTAGGCCGGCATTATGTGAGCCTGGGGCGAAAGCGAATAATGAAGGAACATTATTCAATGGTGAACGAAGATTACGTCAAGGGGACGATACCATCCACCATCATATTGGTGTCTCTGCTTTTTCTGAATATGCGGTTGTATCTAGGAATTCCATAGTAAAAGTAGATAAGGATATTCCTTTTGAAAAGCTAGCGCTATTTGGTTGTGCAGTAATTACAGGAGTAGGTGCTGTCGTCAATACAGCCAATGTTAAGCTTGGCAGTACTGTTGCAATTGTTGGTTTAGGTGGTATCGGACTAAATGCATTGCTTGGGGCAGTAACTGCGGGTGCTTCCCGTATTATAGCTGTCGACATTAATGAAAATAAATTAAAACAAGCGAAAAAATTAGGAGCTACCGATGTTTTTAACTCGAAAGATGAGACAGTAATCGAACAAATTAAGGAAGCAACAAATGGTGGAGTGAATTATGCATTTGAAACAGCTGGAGCAGTACCTGCAATGGAAGTTGCATATGGTATAACCAAACGTGGGGGTACAACTGTAACCACAGGACTACCGCATCCACAACATCAGTTTTCGTTTCCCTATGTGACATTAACGGCAGAAGAAAAAACATTAAAAGGTTCCTATGTTGGAAGCTGTGTGCCAGATCGTGATATTCCAAGATTCATGGAATTATTTAAACAAGAAAAACTGCCAGTAGACCAATTAATGACCGAATTTATAAAGTTGGATGATATTAATGAAGGCTTTGATAAACTAGCCAAAGGGGACGCTTCTCGTATTATTATTCAATTTTAGATAATAAGAAAGCCGTACCTTAAATAATAGGCTACGGCTTTCTTATTTGAATAGATAACTATTTGGATTCATCTCGTCTCTCTGCCAATTGCTGTTGAATCAATTCTAGATTTCTTTCAATTCTGTTTAACCGTTCGTCTTGTTGTTTTGTTTTTGTGTTTTGAACGATATTTGCTTGTATAGACTCTTCAATTGCAACTCCTGCAGCGTACGTCGCAATAGCGTCTCCCACTGTGGTGAGTAGCCCTGCAATTAACCCTAACTTTAAACTTCTTGCAATTTCGATATCCTCTTCCGTAACTCCGGATGAATTAAAGTTGTTATTTGTCATAGCCATTCCTCGTTTAATCTTTTTATTTTATCATATTCACATTAGGCGATAACCGTTATTTATTTTGTATACTAGTATTATCGAATAAAATTTATTGGTTATAATAGAGAATAGATACACATAAAAAGCGGTTTATGTGCCCAAAAAGAAAAAGAGATACTAAAAGAGGTAAGATAAAAGTTAGTTTTAACGTATACTT
Source organism: Oceanobacillus kimchii X50 (assembly GCF_000340475.1). Classification (NCBI taxonomy): domain Bacteria; kingdom Bacillati; phylum Bacillota; class Bacilli; order Caryophanales; family Bacillaceae; genus Oceanobacillus; species Oceanobacillus kimchii. The sequence goes on along the minus strand of NZ_CM001792.1, from coordinate 2,801,213 downwards.
AGTTTACTTTCAATATGTAATTATAGGTGAGTTTCAATAGATGTATACTCAATAAAAACAGGATGTTTTCAATAAATATCGGGACATGAATAATCTATGCTCTAAAAAAACAATTTCAAAGAGAGAAGGTATTAATATGGATTATAAAAATGTAACTATTGCTGGTAGTGGAGTACTTGGGAGCCAAATTGCATTTCAAGTTGCTTACAAAGGTTTTAATGTCAGTGTGTTTGATATAAGCGATGAGGCTATAGAAACAGCAAAAGAACGAATTCAGAAGTTAAAAGAACGCTATAAAAAAGATGTAGGAGCGACGGATGAGCAGGTTAATAGAGCTTATGAAAGTATGTCTTTTTATTCAAATCTTGAACATGCTGCTGGCAATGCCGATCTTGTCATTGAAGCAGTTCCTGAAGTGATGGATATAAAAACGGATTTTTATGGTAAATTAGCAAGAATTGCTCCTGAGCATACTATATTCGCTTCCAATTCTTCGACAATGCTTCCTAGCCAATTTGCAGATGCAACAGGAAGACCAGAGAAATTTTTAATGCTCCACTTTGCAAATGAAATTTGGAAAAACAATACAGCTGAAATTATGAAGCATGAACGAACAGATATGGATGTGTTTGATGATTTAGTAGAATTTGCAAAACAAATTGGCATGATTGCTTTACCAATTTATAAAGAACAACCTGGATATATATTAAATTCACTACTTGTTCCTTTATTAGATGCTGCACAAGGGTTACTTGTAAATGGAATTGCAGATGCAGAGACGATTGATAAAACATGGATGGCTGCAATGGGAGCACCGCGTGGGCCCTTTGCTGTATTAGACGTAGTTGGCATTCGTACCCCATATAACTTGTCGAAAGCAAAAGGAGAAAATGGCGATGAAGATGCAAAAGCAATTGCAAATTTCTTAAAAGAAGAATACTTAGATAAAGGGAAACTTGGTGTTGAATCTGGAGAGGGATTTTATAATTATCCGAATCCAGCGTATTTAGAAAAAGATTTCTTGAAGTAAATGAAAAAGGAGGTTATTCATTTTTGGATGAGTAATCTCCTTTTAACTGTTCTAGTGTTTTTGCAAAACTTTCCGTAATTCCTCGTATTGTTGGTAGATATCCTGTTGATTGTAATGGTTTCAGAATACATATGTATCGTCTTTTTTTATGTACAAAAATGGAACTTCCATATTTTTTAAGAATAATTTTTCTTTTCCAAACCTCTCTAATTGGTAGTACTATTCGATTATCAAATACTGTTGCTCCGTTTGTACGACGTTCAATTTCTGGGATCCTATTTAACTATTCAATTGTTGTAATCTCATCTCATTGCTATCACTTCTAAATAATAATTATATGATAAAAAATAAGAAAGGTTTCATCAAATAGTATAGTATGGATTATAATGTAATCTATTATAGAAGAATATTCTAATAAGTAGGTGAATATATGAAAAATGTACTTATCGTTATGCTTGGGGGCTTTATTGGATCTATATTGCGTTATTTGCTAGGGGAATGGATGTCATCAAACAGTGGCTTTCCGATTGGGACATTTTTCATTAATTTAATTGGATGTTTTGCACTTGGTTGGTTATTAACATTTTTTGCAAGGAAGCACTATGTACGAAAAGAATGGTCACTTCTATTTGGAACGGGTTTACTTGGATCTTTTACAACATACTCTACCTTCTCTGTAGAAACAATATTACTTTTACAGTCAGCTGAATATATGTTAGCAGTTATATACGTTTTAGGGAGTGTAGTATTAGGAGTTGGACTCGCCTACTTTGGTGCGCGTATTGCATTAACATCTAAAAATGAGGAAGGTATGTCATGACAATATGGATAGTTGGTATTGGAGGTTCTCTTGGAGCTGCGGCAAGATATGGTTTGAGTCAATGGTTGAATAAATATCCTTTTTTTCCTTTAGGAACATGGATAACTAATATATTTGGATCATTTATATTAGGTCTATGTTTGCAATATTATATAGCGGGCTTTTTAAGTGTAGGTTGGTGGGCATTTCTTGGAATTGGTATATGTGGAGGATTTACAACCTTTTCTACATTTGGTACAGAGGTAGTTTCAATGTTGCAGCATAAGAAATGGAAACAAGCTATCTTCTATATAATTACAACTGTTATTTTGAGTTTATTCGGTGCGTGGCTTGGGATTATTTTTTAATTTCATAATTGCTATGCACCGTTTGTAACGGAAAAAGGTATTTATATAAGTAACTGAGTAGAATACTTATCATTGTAAAATAAGTGCAAATAATCAATCAAATCACTTGTGATTTTGTAAACGTTTTCATAAAATGATAAAGAAAGCAAGTTACGAAAGAGAAGTACATTATTAAAAGGGAGTGGATAATCTTGGAAGGAAAAGTAGTACTTATTACTGGTGGTGCTGGGGGAATAGGACAAGCAACTGCAAAACTTCTATTAGATCATGGGGCAAAGGTTGCTTTAGTAGATATCAATGAAGATTCATTATTAAAGGCAAAGGAATCTCTTGATGTAGGAGACGATCGTGTTTTTACAATTGCGGGCAATGTGACTATTGAAGAAGACGTAGAAAGTTATGTGAAACAAACAGTAGATCGCTTTGGGAAAATTGATGTTTTCTTTAATAATGCAGGGATTAATGGACCGGTTTCAACAATTACGGAATTGGATCAATCTACATTTGAAAAGATAATGTCGATTAATGTAACCGGTGTATTCTTAGGTCTGAAACATGTGATTAAACAAATGAAAAAGCAAGGGTATGGAAGTATTGTAAATACAGCTTCAAATGCTGCTTATATTGGGTCAGCAGGTATGGTCGGATATATTGCTTCTAAACATGCAGTTGCTGGTATTACCAAAACAGCTGCATTAGAGGTAGCACCAGATGGAATACGAGTAAATGCTGTAGCACCAGCTGCAATTGATACGCAAATGCTCGCTGATATTCAGAATAACCTTACTCCTGGGGAGCCGGAAAAATCTGGGGAAGCTTTAAAACAAGGTATTCCAGCAGGAAAATTTGGAGCACCAGAAGAAGTCGCTCAAGTTGTGAAGTTTTTAGCTTCTGATGATGCATCCTTTGTAAATGGATCGCTTTACAATGTAGACGGCGGAATGCAAGCTGATTAATAGAAAACAGCAGTGTTGGTTTGAGCCAACCTGCTGTTTTCTAAATGACTCTTATACTAAAGCTACAATTAAATACCTGTGTTTTCAACGACTGATTTCTTATCTTGATACGTTTCATGGTTAAGGTTTCGCATCACTTTTGAAGTTAATGTTCCTGATACCATGCTTCCATTTACATTCAGAGCGGTACGGCCCATATCAATTAATGCTTCAATGGAGATCAATAACCCTGCCAGACCTACTGGTAATCCCATAGAGGATAGAACAATAATTGCTGCAAAGGTTGCTCCACCGCCAACACCAGCTACACCAAATGAACTGATAGCTGTAATTAACACTAATTGAATAATGAAATCAAGGGATAAAGGATCAATACCGACTGTTGGAGCAATCATAACAGCTAACATTGCCGGATAAATACCCGCACAACCATTTTGCCCCATTGTAGCTCCAAATGATGCAGAAATATTCGCTGCTCCATCATCTACGCCGAGTGCATTCTTTTGCGCGGAAATATTTAATGGAATCGTTCCAGCGCTTGATCGTGACGTGAATGCGAACCCAAGGACTGGAATGACTTTTTTCAAATAGGTCATCGGATTAAGTCCGAATACGCCAACAAGTACTAAATGAATAATGAACATCAAGAGTAAAGCGGCGTAGGATGCAATAACGAACTTACCTAATTGAATGATTCCTTGATAATTCGTACTTGCAACCATATTTGTCATTAAAGCAAGTACCCCAAACGGTGTTAAGCGAAGAACGAGAGTTACAATTCGCATAATGACACTAAATATGGCGTTAATTCCTTTTGTAAATATTGCTGCATGTTCTGGTTGTTTTCGTTGAACACCTAGAGTGGCAATACCGATAATGACGGAAAAAATTACTACTGCGATAACAGAAGTCGGACGCTCACCAGTCATATCTAAAAATATATTACTAGGAATAAAGTTTAGAATTCGTTGTGGTGTTGTTTGTCCTTCCATTTCAGTAAAGCTTTGTTCAATCGAAAGTCCACGATCTGTTTCTGCTTGACCAGCTTCAATTTGTTCGGCACTTAAATCAAATAATAATGCCGACCCAATACCCACTAATGCGGCAATTAATGTTGTAGAGATAAGTATTCCGATTATCCAACCAGCCATTTTTCCAAGTTCTTTTGTCTTATCTAAGTTTATAATGGCACGAATAATCGATATCATTACAAGTGGTACAACAATTACCATAAGAAATCTTACATAACCACTCCCAACAATACTGTACCAATCAAGTGTCCCGGTTAATATAGATGAACCTTCTCCATAAATAGCTTGCAGAATTGCTCCTAAGACAATCCCTATTCCCATACCAGTAAAGACTCGTTTGGAGAATGATACATGTTTTTTCTGCATATAAATTAGTAATCCAATAAGTGCCAGTAACACTACAACATTGATTAAAATAAACAAGTTATCCATTAATAATTACCCTCCTTATAAATGCGTATAATTCATATGAATTTACTGTGAATTAAACTATACAATGATTCTATGTCTTAATCAAGAAAAAATGTTTGGCTGTCTTTTTAGATTATGTAATATGGATCAAAAGAAACATATATAAGAATATCAGTGAGTCTAGTTAGGACCAAGGAATAGTAGCGATTTAAAAGTAAAAACCTAGAACCAAATAGATTTTGTTAGTTACAACTCGTGAAACTTGTGTTATTTAAAATAAACTACTTTATATAATTGAAAAAAGAGGGAGCGTGAGATTCCCCCTCTGTCTTGAAACCTTCAATTAAATATCATTTGTGTCTAACAAATATAAATTTCACTTTGTTGCAAAGTTATGTTGTGCTAAGAAGTTAGTCTAGTTAAATTCAATGATGCATTAACAATAGTTACCCCATCGGATGTTGTAACTAGCGTGTCAGGTGTAGTGCCAATGTTACGAAGTGTCAATGTAGAACCACTTGGTATGGTTAATATAGCTGAGCCTATAGCTAGCCTTGTTGTATTATTTTGACCACCGGTTTGGCCGTACCTTGTTGTATCTTGGATTGCCCCATTTAGAACTATTGCATAAGCTAAAGCAATGTTTATTCCAGAAATTAGTACGTTAACTGCATATGAAATCAAATAGTCACCACCATTTGTAACTGTGACAGTTGTAGTTCCAGAGGCATGAGCAACTCCACCAGATAAAGGGCCATTTGCGCTAAAAGTAATATCTCCTCCAGAAACAACGGATTGAGCTCCGGTATTAAATACATATCCATAAGCTGGAGAGAAAGTACCTGTAGCGCCTGTAGGTCCTGTGGCACCCGTTGGCCCGGTAGCACCATCAACGCCATCTGCCCCCGTCGGTCCTGTTGGACCGGTAGCACCATCAATACCATCCGCACCCGTAGGCCCCGTGGCTCCAGTTGGACCGGTAACGCCGTCAATGCCATCCGCACCGGTCGATCCTGTAGCTCCAGTTGGACCTGTAGCGCCGTCAACGCCATCTGCCCCCGTAGGTCCCGTAGCCCCTGTAGGTCCGGTAGCACCATCGACGCCATCCGCACCCGTAGGCCCCGTAGCTCCAGTAGGTCCGGTAGCACCATCAACGCCATCTGTACCAGTCGGACCCGTAGCTCCTGTAGGACCGGTAGCGCCGTCAAGTCCATCTGCGCCGGTCGGTCCCGTGGGCCCAGTCGGACCGGTAACACCATCAATGCCATCCGCCCCAGTCGGTCCCGTAGCTCCTGTAGGACCGGTAGCGCCGTCAAGTCCATCTGCCCCGGTCGGCCCTGTTGCGCCGGTCGGACCCGTAGCTCCAGTTGGTCCGGTGGCGCCGTCAAGTCCATCTGCCTCGGTCGGCCCCGTAACGCCAGTCGATCCTGTAGCTCCTGTTGGCCCGGTAGCGCCGTCAAGTCCATCTGAACCCGTAGGTCCCTTAGCCCCTGTAGGTCCGGTAACACCATCGACGCCATCCGCTCCCGTAGCTCCTGTAGGTCCTGTTGCGCCCGTAGGTCCGGTAGCTCCAGTGGGGCCTATTGTTCTGGAGGGATTAGAGATTATAATAGTATGATTATTTCTACTAGAAGGCCGGACAACTGTGTATTCAATTTTTGATTTTTTTTCCTATCATTGTTCTCTCTTGCCATTTTTCCCCAAACTTTCTTATCACTTTAGTAATAATTAAATTATTCTTGTTGTGATAAAGATGTGTGGACAATAATGGCGATAAAAATATACTAAGGAAGGATGTGAATATGAATCATGTACAAGTAAACACAAGTTTGTACTTCAGTAAAATATGTACATAAACATATATAATGAAGCTTGTTATATTACATTGCTAATATAGGTTTGAGCAAAAAACCTTTAGTTAATTTAAGTTGAATGTTTTCTTATATACTGTATATTTTGCTAATTTTTCATGACTTACGTTATATCCAATACCAGGCTCACTTGGTACTTGTAGAATACCGTTATGCACAAGTACTTCAGGTTCGATAATATCTTCATGCCAGTAACGAGAAGAAGAGGCAGTATCACCTGGTAACGTAAAGTTTGCTAACGAAGTTACTGCAATATTATGGGCTCGTCCAATTCCAGATTCAAGCATTCCACCACACCACATCGGGATATCAGCTTCCTCACAAAGGTCATGGATTTTTTTCATGATAGATAGCCCACCAACACGACCAACTTTCATATTAATGATTTTTCCACTACCAAGTTGTATTGCTTTTCTTGCATCATCATAAGAATGAATACTCTCGTCTAAACATATTGGCGTTTCTAAGTGTTTTTGTAATTCCGCGTGGTCAATAAGGTCTCCAGCAGTTAATGGTTGTTCGATCATCATTAAGTTATATGGGTCCAGTTGTTTTAATAAATCTATATCATCTAATGTATAGGCAGAGTTTGCATCAACCATTAGCGGTATGGCAGGATAATGTTCTCTAATTTCTTTTACTACCTCAACATCTTTACCTGGTTTAATTTTTACTTTAATTCGTTTGTATCCTTCATCTACTTTTCCCTTTATATTCGTAAGTAGTTTTTCCATATCATCTTCAATACCAAGGCTGACGCCAACTTCAATTTCTTTTTTGGTTCCACCAAGAGCATCTGCTAATGAGATTCCTTGTCGTTTTGCATATATATCCCAAGCAGCTGCATCAATCACAGCTTTTGCGAGGTTATTTCGTTTAAAAGGAGAAAACAAATCAGCTAATTCATCTGGATGTTCCCACTCATGTTTCAACGCAAGTGGTACGAGAAATTGTTCTAACATAACCCAGCTTCCATCTGTGAATTCCTCAATATATAATGGTGAATCTGAGGTGACACATTCTCCCCAGCCAATATTTCCAAGTTCATCTATTGCTTCGATAATAACAAAGCTACGGTCTTGTTCTGTACCGAAACTTGTTGTGAATGGGTTTTTCATACGCATACTTACTTTATGCATGGTTATTTCTTGAAATTTCATTTTATTGACTCCTTTATTTGATTTACATATTCTTCATCGTCCGATATTTCTACTTCATTTATGGAAATTGAAGTAAAAGGTTGCAGTCTGGTTCATCCTGATAAGTTTTTACTATATAAGAATATCGTATTTTAGAAAAATAATCTTGGTGTGAATACTACATCGGTCCCCAATTTATCATAACACCGATGCTTAAGAAAATAATGCCAATGATATACCAGATAATAACTAATGGAATCGCAAATTTGATCCACTTGGTCCATGGGATGCCTGCGATAGCTAAATTAGCCATTAGCACTCCGGATAAAGGGGTAATTATATTCGTGAATCCATCTCCCATGGAGTAGGCTTGTACGGCTACTTGTCTTGGTACGTCCATCAAGTCTGCAAGAGGCGTCAAGATAGGCATCACAATTGCTGCTTGTCCACTACCAGATGAAACAATAAGGTTAAACAGGCCATTACCGATAAACATAGCAATTGCTCCAAACACACTTGAAAAAGGTTCCATCACAATTGCCATTCCATTTACAATCGAATCAAGTACATACCCATTTTCTAATACCACGACAATGGAACGAGCCATGCCAATGATTAATGCACCATATAGAACTCCTTTGGCACCGTGCATAAATTCCTCTACCATTTGATTTGCGCCCATTTTCGAGATAATAGCAGTTAACACGGCGATAGCAATAAATACTCCTGCCATTTCATTAATGGACCATTCTAACTGGAATACTCCATAGACATATGTTGCGATACCAAGAACAAGTATTGTCAATACAATTTTGTGAATAGTTGTTAATGTTCCATCTACTTCTTCGATGTCCCGTTCATCATATTTAGGAAAACGATTTTCACGTAAAATGCTTTTGTTTGGGTTATTTTTAACACGATTTGCATACCAGATAATATAAGCTATTGTTGCACTTACAACAGTGACATATATAACTAAGCGAAAACTGATACCTGAAAATAGAGGAAGTTGAGCGATTTGTTGTGCAAACCCAGTTGTCATCGGATCAAGGAAACCTATAGCGAAACCAGAATAAGCACCTAGGTAAATAATAGATACCCCTACGATTGCGTCCATCTTCATTGCTCTAGCTAAAATAATTCCAATTGGGATAAATGCAATTACTGCATTGACAATGATACCAAGTGCTCCAAATATAGAAAATAAACTAGCTACGATAATAATTAACATCCATTCTCTATTTTGTGTTCCTCGAATTGTTTTCATAATTAGGTTGTCGATAGCACCTGTTTTTTCAATAACTGCAAAAGCTCCACCTATGATTAATACAAGAAATATTAAACCAGCTCCACCAATGAGGCCGTCTTGAATAGAGCGAAAGATATCAATCACCGAAGCAGGCTGTTGTTCTATTTGACTATAACTATCTGGAATAATTACATCAATTCCATTCTCAGATGTTTCACGGTCAAATGATCCAGCTGGAATAATGTACGTCAGTAATGCTGCGATGATGAGAATAACAAATAATATCACATAAGCATCAGGTAAGATGAGTTTTCTTTTTTTCTTTGGTTTAGTCATATTTTGTCTCCTCTTTGTTTAAAAAGTCGAAATATTTAAAGTTGAAATAAATTATAATAAAGTTTATACTTTAAATCAATATAAAATAATGTAAAAACTTTAACACAGGTGACGTTTATGAATCGAGAATATGTAGAAAGAACGAAAGAGAAGCTCCCAGAAATGACTAAAGGATTAAAGAAAGTAGGGAGATATCTGTTATCCGAACCGATTGTATTTGCCATACATCCAGCTAAAAAAGTAGGGAGTATGATAGATGTAAGTGAAACAATGGTTATACGATTTTGTCATTATATAGGTTATCGAGGATATTCTGAGCTGCAAAAAGAAGTGAGACATCATTTAATGAATCTAGAAAATATCAAGGACAAGGAGAGCATATTAACGAAAGAAAATAATTTTAAACATTTTATCGAAGAAGATGTTAAGAATTTAAAGCAGATGAAGAATATAATAGATGTGGATGTATTGAACGATGTTGTAGAGAAAATATTAGAAAGTGAGAAAGTGGTAGTTGCAGGTTACTATCATTCATTTAGTTTTGCACATTGGTTTTCGTTTAACTTGAATTACATTTTAGGGAATGCTTCATTATTTAGACCGGAAAGCGATGCAGGGGTACTCGAATTAATGTCTAAAAATTCTTGTATCATCATTTTTTCTTTCTTTCGATATGCAGTAGACACCATACGTTTAGCCGAAGAAGCTAAAAAAATAGGAGTTCCTGTGATCGTGATAACTGATTCATGGGCATCACCAGCAGCTGAATATGCTGATTTTGTAATTTCGATATACTCATCAGAGAATACTAATGTTCTGTTACAGAAAGGACCAATTACGATGTCAGTTATGAATTCCATCTTATCTGAGTTAATCGACCAGGTTCAAGATCGAGGTAAAGTTCCACCGACATTTAAGTACTATATAAAGGACGGAGAAGATTAATGATAAATAGTATTGAACAAAGAGTAAGAGATACATTTCATTATTTACATCAACATGCAGAAATTAGTTGGGAAGAGGTAGAAACGACTAAGTATATTAAGCATTACTTAGAAAAAGCGGGATGTAACGTGACAACCTTTTCTGATTGTACAGGAATAGTTGGAGAATATGGCGATTTTAATAAAGGCCTTCCAGTTGTAGGTATTCGAGCGGATATGGATGCACTATGGCAAGAAGTGAATGGGAGATTTCAAGCGAATCATTCTTGTGGTCATGATGCACATATGGCAATGGTTCTTGGTGTACTGTGGTCATTAGAAGAAATTACAAATATTAAGGATAAAATTGCAGTCAAATTTATCTTCCAACCAGCTGAAGAAAATGGTAGTGGTGCACTAAAAATGGTGGAAAAAGGAGTTGTAGACAATGTAGACTATTTATTCGGTGTACATCTTCGTCCAGACCAAGAAGCGAAAATGGGGACAGCAACGCCAGTTATTGTGCATGGTGCGACAAGAATGTTTCATGGGGAAATTCAAGGTGACGATGCCCATGGAGCTAGACCACATCTCAATCATAACGCGATTGAAGTCGGAGCTCAAATCGTTAACATGATCCGCCAAATTCACTTGGATCCACGTGTTCCCCATTCTGTAAAAATGACGAAGTTTCAGTCTGGGGGAAAGAACGCCAATATCATCCCAGGAAACGCTTCATTTAGTCTTGACTTACGAGCGCAATCCAATATAGTAATGGAACATCTAGAAAGAAAGGTCCATAATATCTTTGATGCGGTCCGAGATTTATATGATATTAACATTAAAATAACAGATGTACATGGGATTGCTGCAGCAGAAATTAATGAAGAGGCTATCCATATAATGCAAAAAGCAATTTCTTCACATCTAGGAGAAGACAAATTACTTGAACCATTAGTAACACCTGGCGGGGATGATTTTCATTTTTATACAATTAAACGCCCGAAATTGAAAGCAACGATGCTTGGATTAGGATGTGCTTTAACTCCAGGGCTTCATCATCCAACTATGACATTTGATCAAAATGCACTTGAAAATGGAGTGCAAATTCTTACAAAAGCAATACTGTATGTATATAATTAGTAACTTTTAATTAGAATCCCGATTTGAGAGTCAATATTCTTGATAGGGATTTTTATTTTACCCTCCTAATACAACCTTCATCCTTACTAGAATTAGAGGGAAGTGTGGAAGAGTAAAACTGAAGAATAGATTTTGAAACCCGCTCTAGAAATATACTCCGATTTCCGTGGGAGGCTGGTGAGCCTTACTCCCACAGGAATCTCCGTATATTTCTTGAGTTTATTCTAAGCACCATCCATCTGTTAGGCAACTCTTTTGTAAAGTCTCAAACTCTTATTTTTTAAGTTGATTATCGTACAAGCCTAATGAACTAAATTCATTCTCAGACTTTGACAATACAGTAAAGTAATTTTGAAAGTTTCGGAAATAGGTAGTAGTCTTCAAAAACGTATATTTATAACCGATATAAGGTCTAGAAGTTAATTAAAATGTTTTTGAAGGAGGAAAAAGGCGTGGATTCAATAAATGTAAAAAATCATCCATTACTAGAAGCGTTTATTCAGGTTGGACCTTATATTCAACAGTTAGTCAATGATGATATAACGATTGGAATATATGATACGGAGAAATTATTAAAGAACTATCCAGGTCAAACATTTTCATTGGATGTTTCAGCAGGAGACCCATTATTAGAGGGAGATATCGTAACGAGAGCGATCCAAGAAGGTAAGAATCAGTCAATGGTGGTTCCTGCTCATATTCTAGGGGTTAAATTAATTTCAAAAGCAGTACCTATAATAGATGAATTTGGAAACATTGTTGGCGGTGTGGGGTTAGGAATGAACGTTGATAAGGCACAACAATTGTCAGATGTTTCCGGGAATTTATCTAATGTTTTTGAAGATATTACTAAAACAATAACAGATATGGCGGAATCTATTTCTCAATTGTCAGAGAATATGAACTTTGTATCACAAAAATCAATTGAGGTTGGAGAAAGTGTCCAGTTAATTGAAGAGTTTTCTCAAACGGTAAAAGGCATTGCCGACCAAAGTAATCTACTTGGTTTAAATGCAGCTATTGAGGCTGCTCGAGCAGGAGAATATGGTAGAGGTTTTTCTGTAGTTGCTAGCGAAGTTCGCAAAATGGCTGCTAATTCAAAAATACAAGTAGATGAAATCTATACGATTACGAATAAAATTAAATCCGTTATCGATGGTCTTGATAAAGATATTCAGAAAGCAAATCTTGAATCAGACTCTCAATCTGCTGCCATAGAGGAACTTACAGCTACAATGCAAGAAGTAAATAGCAATATTCAAAGCTTAGCTACAATGGCTAAGGAAAATACAGAAATACGAAATTAGAGGAGAGTGTATCATGTCAATTTATAAGCAACTAGAATCACAATATATAAATGGTGTATGGAAAGATGGAAGTGGTCAGGCTACGATTCAAAATACGAATCCATTTAATGGAGAGGTTATTGCTTCATATCGTGCAGCTTCCTTACAAGATCTAGATATGGCATATGAATCAGCAAAAGTAGCGCAAAAAAAATGGTCTAAGGAAAATCCGATTAACGTCCAAAAAATCATGAATAAAGCTGTTAGTTATATGGAAGAAAATCATGAAGAAATAGTCGATATTATTATTCAAGAAATAGGTGGAACTCGTCTGAAAGCCGAATTTGAAATTGGACTTGTTACCAATATGATTAAGGAAGCCTCCTCTTTTCCAATGCGAATGAGCGGAAGTATCTTACCATCACCGATAGATGGTAAAGAAAACCGTGTTTATCGAGTACCAGTAGGGGTTGTAGGTGTGATTAGTCCATTTAACTTCCCGTTTTTCCTTTCTATGAAGTCAGTTGCTCCAGCATTAGCTACAGGTAATGCGGTTGTATTAAAACCGCACGAACATACAGCAATTACGGGTGGAACAATGATAGCAAAGATATTTGAAGAGGCTGGACTTCCTAAAGGCGTACTTCAAGTAGTAACAACGGAGATTTCTGAGATAGGTGATCGTTTTGTAGATCACCCCGTTCCAGGTGCGATATCCTTTACAGGATCTACAAAAGTAGGTAAGCATATTGGTGAAGTGGCTTCTCGTAATCTAAAAGAAGTTCATTTAGAGCTAGGCGGTAACAGTGCATTAATCGTACTTGAAGATGCAGATATTGATTATGCAGTAAGTGCTGGAGTATTTAGTCGATTTACGCACCAAGGACAAATCTGTATGTCTGCAAATCGGATTATTGTTCACGAAGATGTATATGATGAATTTGTTCAGAAGTACGTGGAAAAAGTTAAAACATTAACTTGCGGCGACCCTGCAAATTCAAATACAATCATCGGTCCTTTAATTAATGAGCGCCAAGTAAAAAATACAGTTAACCTTATAGAAAAAGGGATTGAAGAAGGTGCCCACCCATTAGTAAGAGGGCAGGTGAAAGGTAATGTAGTAGAGCCAGTCATCTTTACAGAAGTAACTCCAGATATGCAAATTGCCAATGAAGAATTCTTTGCTCCAGTTGTAGCGATTATGAAAGTTACATCAGAAGAACAGGCCATCGCATATGCAAATGCTAGTTCATATGGTCTTAGCGGTGCCGTGCATACGAGAGATGTAAATCGAGGTGCAGAAGTAGCGAAACAATTAGAATCTGGTATGATCCATATTAATGACGGAACAATTAATGACGAGCCGAATGTGGCATTTGGAGGAGTGAAAAATTCTGGAGTAGGTCGTTTAAATGGAGAGTGGAGTTTAGAAGCGTTCACGACAACAAAATGGATCTCTATTCAACATACGAAACGCCAATTCCCATATTCCTAAAAGAATTATAACTATAGTTATTTGGACATTCGGTTTGTATCGTAATAATCTGCCCATCCAAAATATAGACACTTGCATAGAATACATTAGAAAGATATATATTTTGGAGGAAAGAGGGATAACAAATTGAATAATTATCAATTTGATCAAAATAACTATATAGAACCATATGAATCGTATATAGAGTCACGACCTCATGGTGGAGGCTTTCATGGACGTCCCATTTTCCACGGAGGCTATGTAGGACCATTTTTTGGATTTGGCGGAGCGCCTTTTTTAGGAGGATTGGCAGGAGGATTATTAGCAGGTGAATTGTTATCAGCACCATATTACTACTATCCTCCATATCCGACGTATAGTTACTACTCACCATACGGATTGTAGTATAAATAAATTGGAAGTCAACTTTTTTAGAAGAGTTGGCTTTTTATTTTTGTATTCGAGTCAACAGCATAATTGCTATATCTTATTTAAAAAGAGTAATCCAAAAATTAGTATTGTAAAACGGTTACATTTATCTTATACTGTTACTAAATCGATTTACTAAACCGTTTTAGTTATAGAGCATAGAAGGGATTAACTTATGACAAAAAGAATTACAATTTCTGATGTTGCGATACATGCAGGTGTATCAAAAAGCACAGTATCACAGTATTTGAACGGTCGTTATGATTATATGGGACAAAAAACAAAAGAAAAAATTGAGTCTGCAATTAAAGAGCTAAAGTATAGTCCGAATATGGTGGCCAGAAGCCTAAAACAAAAATCATCGACTACCATTGGGGTTATTGTTGCAAATATTCTTCATGTATTTTCAACTCAGGTCATTCGAGCAATAGAAGATTTCTGCCATGAAAAAGGATTTCATGTCATTGTATGTAATGCAGACGATAATTCTGATAAAGAGAAAACCTATATAGATATGCTCCGGGCAAAACAAGTAGATGGAATCATTGCTTTTCCAACCGGTGATAATGTTGCGCTTTATCAAGGACTTTTAGAGGAAAAATATCCATTAGTATTTATGGACAGATTGGTAGATGGATTAGATATTCCTACTGTATTACTTGATAACTATAAAGCTGCAACTCTAGCAGTGGATTTATTAAAAGATTATCAACGACCTGCCATAGTAACATCACCGTTAAAAGAGAATTTGACACCGAGAATGGAAAGATTAATTGGTTTTAAAAATGAGCTAGCTAAACATGGGAAATCATTATCTGATGAATATATTGCTTGTGGTGAAATTAATGAAATACAAAAAAAGTTGACGGAGCTCTTTCAATTATCTGAACCGCCAGACGCAATTTTTGCGATAAATGATCGCGTTTTACATGAAGTACTATCCTTTATAAATTATCAAAATATCCGAATTCCAGATGATGTAGCATTAGTAAATGTCGATGATGTATCATTTGCAGAATTTTATCAGCCAGCATTAACAACGATTTCACAGCCAGCTTTTGAAATGGGAAAGAAAGCTGCTGAGCTATTATTTACACAAATCAAAAATCCACAAGATATAAGTACAAGGGAAACCTTCCGTTTCGAACCAATGGTGAATCGGAGAAAATCTTGTTGAATAGAAAGGAAAGATGATTATCGTGAAACAAAAAATAAATACTATCGCTAGAGAAATTCAGGAAGTTCTGGGACAAGTTATTGAAGCAGAAGTAATTGAATTAGCGGAAGGTATCCAACAAGCACCTCGAGTATTTATTGCGGGAACCGGCCGCTCTGGGTTAGTAGGAAAAATGTTTGGTATGCGCCTTATGCATAGTGGTTATCAGATTTATATTGTAGGAGAAACAAATACACCCAGCTTAGAATCAAATGATTTATTGTTATTAATTTCTGGTTCTGGAGGGACAACTTCCTTATTGAATTATGCAAATAAAGCAAAAGAAATTGATGCGAAAGTAGGTTTAGTAACAACAAATAAAGAATCTTCAATCGGCTCACAAAGTGATTATATCGTCCGTGTGCCAGCCGCAACTAAAAAACGTTTGTCGCAAGAACCAGATACAATTCAACCACTTGGTAGTCAGTTTGATCAATCTGCTCATCTATTATTAGATGCTATTGTAGTGTATTTATTAGATATGTATCCAGCCAATCGAAGTGTAGAAAGTCTAAACCAAAAACATACTAATTTAGAATAAGGTGGGATTATTTATGTCAGTAATAGAAGGTATTCAAGAAGAAAAAGTAGTAGCAGTTATCCGAAAAGCAAATTCGGATAATATTGTATCCATTTTGGAAGCGTTAGCAAAAGGTGGAATTCATCATGTGGAAATAACAGCTGAAACACCGAATGTTGAAAATGTAATTAAAACAGCAGTACAGAATGTAAATGAAGAAATTCAAATTGGAGCAGGCACAGTGCTTGATCCAGAGACGGCAAGGGCATTAATTTTAGCTGGAGCAACTTTTATTGTATCCCCAACATTAAATATAAAAACGCTAGAAATTTGTCAACGGTATGGTGTAGAACATATCCCTGGTGTGTTTACACCGACAGAAGTATTAACTGCATATGAACATGGTGCTAGAATGGTGAAAATTTTCCCTATCGATGCAGTTGGTCCTAACTATGTGAAGAATATTCGTGGGCCATTACCACACGTGAAAGCGATGGTCACCGGTGGAATCACTTTGGATAATATCGGTGATTATTTGAAAGCAGGAAGTGTAGCTGTAGGAACAGGAAGCAGCTTAGTAAATGCTCCGTTACTTCAAACAAAAGAAGATTACGCTGAATTAACTGAACGTGCGAAACAATATATTCAAAGCGCTAATCAAGTCTAGAAAACAATTGCTAATACATCAAGAGGGAGGAACGTTTTATGAGAAAAAATAAAATCGCTTTCATAATTTTGTTTATAAATTTAATAGCTTTAGTACTTTCTGCTTGCAATACGAATGAAGTTGATGCAGGAGAAGATGGCAAAATTAAAATTATTGCTGCTCATAACCAGACTTCACCAGATAATCCATATCAGACTGGTTTGCTCAAGTTTAAAGAAGTAGTGGAAGAAGAATCAGGTGGAAAAATGGAAGTAGAAGTTCATGCAGGTACGATTGGAACAGAAGAATCGGAGTTAGTAGAGAAACTTCAATTAGGGGCAGCGGATGTTATATTAGCTTCTCCCGGGTTCATGACACAAACAGGAATTAGAGAAGTAGATTTGTTTTCAGCACCATATTTGTTTAATAGTTATGAACATTGGTTAGCAGCAGTTGATGGAGAAGTTGGACAAGAAATGGCACAAATCATTAATGAGAAATCAGACAATTCATTTAAACTGCTAGGTTATTGGTCAGCAGGTGTAAGACATTACTATGGCAAGAAACCAATTGAATCAGTGGAAGACTTACGAGGGGTATCCTTGCGTACACAAACCTCAGGAGTAATTTCTGATTTTTGGAAGGCTACTGGAGCAATCCCATCAGGAATATCTTGGGGTGAGTTATATCAAGGATTACAACAGGATGTCGTAGATTCCTCAGAGAATGCATATCCGTTTTTCGTGCAACAAGCACATCACACAACAAGTAATGGTAAATACATTACAGAAACAGCACATGACTACACGACTCGCTTTTTATTAACAAATGGGGAAAAGTTCGATAATTATACGAAGGAACAACAAGAAATCATCTTGCAAGCGGCAGAAGCATCTGTGGTAGCCGAACGAGAGGCAACTATGGAACAAGATGAAGAATATAAGGAAAAAGCAATTGAGGATGGTGCGGAAGTTAATGAAATTGATCGTCAGCCTTTCATTGATATTGCAACACCGATTTTAAATGATTTTGCTAAAGAGATTGAAGTGGAAGGACTGCTTCAGCAGATTAGAAGTTTAGAAGACTAACGAAAGGAGAGGATTCACCATGAAAAAGATGACAAATGCTATAGAGAAAATACAAATTACCATTGGTGTTATTTTTCTCTGTGTGTTTTTTGGAATTATTGTATTACAAATCGTTACTCGACATTTAGGAATTTCTGTGGTCTGGACAGAAGAGGCGGCTAATTATTCATTTATTTGGGCCGTGTTTATGGGAGCGGCAGTTATGGTAAATCGGAGAGAGCACTTTAATTTTGACTTTCTAGTTCAAAAGCTTAAAGGCAAAAAAAGGGCTTACCTTAGTATTTTTAATGATGCAATCCTTTTCATTTTTAATATATGTATTTTTTTATTAGGAGTACAGGTGGTAAGCGAGTTTTGGAATTATACTTGGTCGTCGATACCACAAATGAAAATGGGGTATGTATGGTTAGTAATTCCAGTGATGGCAGCTACCATGCTTATATATACTACCTCTCATTTCGTAGAGCACATTCGCATAATCAAAGCAAAGGAGGTACATGAATAATGGGAATTATGTTATTAGCAATTTTCTTAGTATTAATGATTATCGGTGTACCGATTGCTTTTGTTATTGGAATAGTAGCTTTACTTGGGATTAGTGGTATTCCTTATACACCTGAAGCTACAGTTGCAATGAAAATGGTGAATGGCCTCGATTCCTTTGTCCTACTGGCTGTGCCTTTGTTCATTCTAGCAGCAAACTTAATGAACTCAGGGAAAATCTCAGAGAAGTTGATTGAGTTAGCGTTAGCTATTGTTGGTCCAATACGTGGAGGGCTTGCTCATGCGAATGTATTAGTTTCGATGATGTTTGCCGGTGTTTCTGGAGCAGCACAAGCAGATACTGCTGGTGTAGGAAAAGTTCTAATACCGAGCATGTTACGAAAAGGCTATGATAAAGAAACCGCAGTAGGGGTTACTGCAGCTTCCTCTACAGTTGGCGTTGTCATACCCCCTAGTATTCCAATGATTATTTTTGCTGGTCTTACGAATGCTTCCATCGGGGCATTATTTTTAGGGGGGATTATTCCTGGTATTCTAATTGGTGTTGGAATGATGGTTCTTATTTATTTCATCGCACTAAAGAGAAATTACCCGAAAGATGCAAAAGTGGAGATGAAAGTATTTTTTAAATTATTATTGGAAGCGATACCAGCATTACTTACACCAGTAATCATTATCGGTGGAATTATCACCGGATTCTTTACAGCCACAGAAGCAGCTGCCGTAGCATCACTTTATACGATTGTTATTTGTATGTTTTACTATAAAACGTTGAAGTTCAAAGATTTTCCAAAGATATTATTCGACACCTTGGCACTTAGTTCTTTATCGTTATTCGCTCTAGCTGCAGCGAGTGCATTAGGTGAATTAATGAGTTATTACCAATTAGGAGCAATGGCTCAAGAGTTCTTTGCGAATAATATTGGCGCAGAATGGTTATTTATTTTAATTATTATTGTTTTCTTCTTATTTATAGGAACTTTTATGGATGCAATTCCGGCAATGATTTTATTTGTTCCTGTTATTTTACCTACTGCACTAGAATTGGGGATCGATCCAGTACATTTAGGATTAATTGTAGTGATTACGTTAGCAATTGGATTAATTACGCCACCATACGGGTTATGTCTATTATTGGCTGCGAAAATTGGAAATATGTCGACAGAACGTTCTTTTGTGGCAGTAATCCCTTATATTGCAATTGTTTTAGTAGTCTTGTTATTCATCGCATTTTTCCCGGATATTGCTTTCTATATTCCGAAAATGATTAATCCTAGCTTATTCTAACTAGAAAGAGGCGAATATAGTGGAATACAATGATAAACTTATTGCAGCACGAGAAGCGGTAAGGTACATCAAAGAAGGCATGGTTATTGGAATTGGATCTGGATCGACTGTAAATGAATTCCTCTATTGTTTGGCAGATAGAATCAAAGTAGAAGGATTGCAAATAGTAGGTATTCCTGCATCGAAAAAATCAGAACGATTAGCTAGAAAGCTTAAGATCCCTTTAACAACTTTTGCCTCGTATCAAAACGTAGATATTTCGATTGATGGAACAGATGAGATCGATGAACAGCTTCATTTGGTTAAAGGTGGAGGCGGATCATTAGTTAGAGAAAAAATGATAGATTTGGTTGCTGACACCTTTATCGTAATTGCTAGTGGTGAAAAGAAAGTAAGAAAGCTAGGAACGTTCCCAGTGCCAGTTGAAGTTGTGCCATTTGGATGGCAGGCTACGGAACAAAGGCTACAACAACTTGGTTGCCATACCAAATTGCGTTTATTGAATGGAGAAATTTTTGTTTCGGATAATCAGAACTATATTATTGATTGTGAATTTAAAAAGATAGACGACGCAGTGACCTTACATGCATCATTGAAACAAATCGTAGGAGTAATTGAAACTGGAATTTTCACCCATTTGGTAGATAAAGCAATTATTGCAGATAACGGTCAAATCTATGTTATGGAAAATATAAGGTGATTGGGAGGGGTATATATGAAAGATATTATAACGTTAGGAGAAGCGATGGTAGTTTTCAACCCAGAATCTACTGGACCTATGAAATTTGTAAATGGATTTCATAAAACAATTGGTGGGGCGGAGTTGAATTTAGCTATCGGATGCTCACGGTTAGGGCTAAATACTGGATATATAACCAGACTTGGTAATGACGAATTTGGGAAATCCATTCGTAATTTTGTAAGAGGAGAAGGCATTGATACATCGGAAATAGATTTTATCGACCACTATCCAACATCGATTAACTTTAAAGAAATTATGGAAGATGGCAGTGTAAAAACATTTTACTATCGTGATAAATCACCTACGTTGTCGATGACACCAGATGATTTAAATGAATCATACTTTAAAAATGCAAAAATTCTCCACTTAACAGGAATATTCCCTGCTATTGGTGACGCAGCATTAAAAGTATGGAAGCAGGCTATACATTTGGCAAAGAAACATGGGGTGAAAATATCTTTTGACCCAAATATTCGCTTAAAAATGTGGTCGAAGGAACAAGCTCGGAAGGTATTGTTAGAAATTTTACCGGATGTTGATATTTTGTTAGCTGGTGACGAGGAAATGGACATTATTATTGGAAAACGGGACCCGGTAGCAATTATTGAAGCGTGTAAAAAAATGGGGATCTCTTATGTAACGATTAAGCAAGGAGAAAACGGATCAGTAGGTTATTCTCTTGGTGAAACGATTAAAGCAGCTCCAGTTAAAGCTAGCAAAGTCGTAGATACGGTCGGTGCAGGAGATGGATTTAATGCTGGAGTTCTCTATGGTTATCTTCATGAATGGTCTTTAAAGCGAACACTTAATTTTGCAAATACAATAGGATCGATGGTTGTTGGTATTACAGGTGATAACGAAGGGCTTCCATATTATGAAGATGTTCAAGAACGACTAGGAGAAGTAGAGAGAATAGAACGGTAATCGAGGTGAGAATTTATGAAATTACAATTAGCATTAGATCGACTAACACGTGGGGAAAGTATTCGCATACTAGAAAGTGTGAAACAACATATTGATATTATCGAGATTGGAACTGGCGTAATTAAAGAATATGGCGTCTCGATTATAAAAGAAATAAAAGAATTATATCCTGGAAAAAAGATTCTAGCAGATATGAAAATATGTGATGCTGGAAAATATGAAGCAAAGCAAGCATTTACAGCAGGGGCAGATATTGTAACTGTAATGGGATTCGCAGCTAATTCTACCATTAAAGAGACTTTACAAGTTGCAAAAGAAATGAATGGACAAATGATGATAGACTTGTTAGAAATCCAATCTGCAGATCGAGTAAAAGAGTTATCATCGACTGGGGCTGATTTAGTAGGTTTACATGTGGGTAAAGATAAACAATCAGAAGGGGTCTTTCATACCGATTTATTTTCTTTAATCGAGGGAATTCCTGTACAAGTAGCAGTGGCTGGAGGAATCAATTCGAAAACATTACCAGATATTAAACAACACAAACCAGATATTGTTATAATTGGCAGTGCCATTACTGGACAAGAGAATCCGGAGTTAGCTGCAAATACAATAAGAAACATAATGGAAGATAGATAATCTCAGTTAATCTTCCCGTTTTGCGAGACGATAAAGAAAAGACGGGAAGATTTTATTATATAGATAAGGTAGGAAATATGGCTTTGATAGGGATTGGAGTATCCTGTCTTTTTTGTTTTTAGATGAAAAAGACTATATCTATCTATTGATTTGGATTACAATGTAGGTGAAACAGAATTACTATGGAAGAAAGGAAGATGTAAATTGAATATAGCAACTATTGGTTCTGGGAAAATAGTAGAGGAAATGTTACAAGCAATTGAATCGTTACAAGATGTGCAATGTGTTGCTGCTTTTTCACGGACTAAAGATAAAGCACAGCGCCTGGCAGATCGTTATGATATTGCAAAAATATATACGAATTTAGAGGAAATGTTAAGTGATTCTGAAATTGATACCATTTATATTGCCTCGCCTAATAGTTTACATGCTGAACAAGCTCGTCTTTCGATGGAATATGGAAAAAATGTCATTTGTGAAAAACCTTTTACTTCATCTCATGAAGAAGCTAAAGCATTATTCTCACTTGCAAAGGAAAAAGAAGTATTTTTATTTGAAGCTATTCCAACTTTACATTTACCCAATTATCAACTAATTAAAGAACATTTAGACAGTCTTGGGCCGATTAAGCTAGTGCAATGCAATTATAGCCAGTATTCTAGTCGTTATGATCAACTAAAAAATGGAGAGGTTACGAATATATTTGATCCTAAATTTGCTGGAGGTGCATTGGCAGATATAAACATTTATAATCTTCATTTCGTGCTTAACTTATTTGGAAAGCCAGAAAAAGTTAACTATTCAGCGAATCAACATAGCAATGGAATAGATACTTCTGGAATAGCGGTGTTATCTTATCCGACTTTCCAAGCTAGTTGTGTAGGAGCAAAAGATACGACTGGAGTTAATTTTGTAATGATTCAAGGCGAAGAAGGATATCTCTATGTTTCTCAAGGGGCTAATGGAGTTCAAAAAGTAACGTTGAAGAAAAAAGATGAAGAAATAGTTATTTCTGTTCAACAAGATGATCCTAGATTAACGTATGAATTTAGACGTTTTCAAGAGATTATTACAAACGAGGATTATGTGGCAAGAGACCAACTCCTAGAACATTCCCTTCATGTAGCTAGTGTAATGGAAGCTGCAAGAAATCAAATTGGACTCGATTAATAGGAGACAAAAAAATGTCTTTTATGAAGAGATAGACGGATTGCCCTTTCCAATGAAACATATTTGCATAAATTATAGCAAAGTATCTCGGAGGAGGGGAACTGTACAAATGTTTGATAGACGTTCAGAAAGACCAATATTTGGACCACGACCACGTAGACCTCAACCGACTGCAATAAGAAGAAGAGGTTTTGGATTATCTCCACAAAATAAGTATTTACCAGGTCAATCAAATAAGTATAGTCAAATACAAGGCACTGCTAATCATGTGAAAACGATGTTTCAAGATGACAAAGGTGAATGGGATTACGGTAAGTTAATGACAACGGCTGGTCAATTACAGGAAGTATATCAAAACGTCAGTCCATTAATTAGTGGAGTCATGAAGAAATTAAAATAGTAAAGTGAAACTTTTTTAAGTGGGGTATTACTGTCCTTATATTCGGAACAAATAAAGAATCAGAGGTTACGTTCTAATGGACGCTGCCTCTGTTTTTTTATTATGCAATGGAAATTATAATATTTGAGTGCGTGCTGTAGAAAACGAAATAACTAAATAAGACTTGCTAAATGTTACTTATGAGGCTTACCTTGTTAGGGTGAAAGTTATCATCGGTTCGTCTCCTCACCGTGATTACCTATAGATCAAAGAAAAAAGGAAGTTCGACCATTGTCGAATCTTCCCTATAACAGCGGCGTACTCATTACGTTGCTAAACGGGTGTGTTTATTCAATGTTTAAGAAATGTCGATTTGTATTCAATTTAGGTATCGTAATTGCTAAAATACCTTTTTCTAAAGTTGCTGTTGTTTCTTTTTTAGGAATATTAAATGGGATTGTGATGGTTCTTTCTTTTTTTTCAGTTGACGATTCCTTTTTGGAGAATGAATCTGAGTGTAGCTCATTTGATATTCTGTTTTCTACAACTATCTTTAAGCGATTCCCGATTATTTCTAATTCAATTTGCTCTCGTGTATACCCTGGTAGCTCTGCTTTAATAATCATAGCTTCATCAGTTTCAATGGTATCTACATAAAAGGGATGAAATACATGACCATTAAATTGCTTAAATGAATGATTGAACAAAGAGTCCATGCGATCCATAAATTGATGTAGTGGTTTAAAGTCAATATCCCAGTTCTCAGGTAATATCTTTTTCTTATTCGGATCAGATGAATTATTGTCTGAAGTCATTTCAATACCCCCTACTCTGGATGTTCTATCTATACTGTATGCAAAACATAATCATTTAGGATGGGCGAAAGTCGGAGAGTCATAATAAATCCTACAGGAATTGCTAATATTATATTTACATAAAGCCATAACTTGACTGATAGCTCTTTCATACTTTAAAGTACTATAAAGTAAAACTTCATCAGGTAGGGGTTATAAATTCCCGTTACATGCAGGATAAAGTAAAAGATGATAGAAAGTTGTGATTCATATGTACCGATATTCAGAAAATAAATTAGATACATTTCAAGAAAGGTATAAAGATCGAGCGCGACTATTAATTAAATGTCCAGATAAACAAGGAATTGTCGCAGCAGTTTCAACATTCTTACATGAACAAGGAGCAAATATTGTAGCTTCCAATCAGTATACTGTTGATCCAGAGGGTGGAGAATTCTTCATGCGATTAGAATTTGAAATCAAAGGTTTATCTGAACAGGTAGAACAATTGAAGGAAAAGTTTCAATTCGTTGCTGAACGTATGGAAATGGAATGGCGTATAGCTATGATGAGTGAGTTTAAAAATGTAGCCATCTTTGTTTCGAAAGAACCTCATTGTCTACTTGAATTATTGTGGGAATGGCAAAGTGGAGATTTATTAGCAAATATTAAAGTAGTAATTAGTAATCACGAAACTGCAAGGGAAATGGTGGAGGCCGCAGGGATTCCTTTTTATCATGTTCCAGTCACGAAAGGACAAAAAAAGGAAGCTGAGGACAAGCAAAATGAAATTCTAAAGAAATATGATATTGAGATGATTATCTTAGCAAGATATATGCAAATACTTAGTCCTCATTTTGTTGAGAAATATGAAAATAAAATAATTAATATTCACCATTCATTCTTACCAGCTTTTATTGGGGCAAAACCGTATGAACGTGCATATGATCGCGGGGTGAAAATGATTGGAGCAACTTCACATTATGTAACAAATGACTTAGATGAAGGACCGATTATTGAACAAGATATTGACCGTGTAAATCACGAACAAAATGCAGCCGATTTAAAGAAAATTGGTCAATCAATTGAAAGACGCGTTCTCTCACGAGCTGTAAAATGGCACTTAGAAGATCGTATCCTTGTCCATGAAAATAAGACAATCATTTTTGAATAAAATAAAAGAACGAGCTTTAGGATGTAATTTCAGGATATCGTACCTCTTTTAACTATGTCCAGAGCTCGTTCTTATTTAGTTAATTATCTAAATATACTATCGCAGTATCTCGAATAGTGTCACCATTATTTAATACAACTTCAAAGGTGATGACATGATAATATTCTGTTAATTTTTCTGTAACTGTATGAGAGACCTCTCCAGAACTTGCGTCATACTCTGCTTTAAATCTATGTCCATCAACAATAATATTAACTTCTTCCACTTGAGCGGAATCATCCATTTCAATGGTTGCCTTGAAAGTAGGTGTTGAAGAGTTTATATGATCTCCCATTTGAAATTCAGGAAGAATATTAGCTGTCGAACTTGATGCAACATTTTCAACTTCTGAAATTTCTTCCACATCATTCATTACTCTTAAGGAATTTTCTCCAAGAATTTTTCGGATATCATCATTTGAATATCCTCTATTCTCCAATTCTTTAGTCAGAAGGGGAAGGTCAGTACTATCGGTCATATCGGAAGGAAGATCTGCGCCATCAAAATCAGAACCTATGGCAACGTGATTTATTCCTATTAAATCGACGACATAATCAATATGGTCTACAATATCATTGATAGTAGCTTGGTTATTTTCGGATAAAAATACTGGATAAAATACAATTCCAACAACGCCATTGTTTTCTTTGAGTGCTTGTAATTGCTCATCAGTTAGATTTCTTTGATGACTTCTCAATTCTTCGACACCAGAATGTGTCGCCATAATAGGAGCTTCTGTTGTTTCGATCACATCCCAAAACGTACTTCTAGACATATGAGAAACATCTACAATCATTCCTAGGCGATTCATTTCTTGAACGAGTTCTTCGCCTGTTGTCGTTAACCCGCCTGAAGAAGAACGTCCATCTAAGTATACTTCATCTGCTCCTTCACCAAGAATGTTTGAATAGTTCCAATTAAATCCGATTGCTTTTATTCCAAGATCCTTATACTGTTGCACAAGTTCTTTACTATTTTCTTGTGAAAAAGAATAACCGCCTTCTATAGTTGGTACAATTGCAATTTTGTCATTAGCAAGTGTATCTTTAATTTCATTGAGAGATGGTGAGATAGTCATGGACTCCTGATTGTTTTCAACGGTCCAGTACAAAGCATTTATTAAAGCTAATGTTCTACTTAAGTTTCTTTCTGTATAACCGTAATCTGTTGTAAATGCAGCAAAGTAACCTACATCTATACCACTTTCTTTTAATTTTTCTATATCAATATGAAGCGATGTCGGCTCTTCAATATTTAAAGTTGGAAGCCATGTATTTTCGTCAAGAACATTCATCATTGTGTCAATATGACCATCAACAACAATAGATTGCTCATGAACAGGTTGTTCTTCCTGAATATCATGTATGAGTTGGAAAGGTTTGGTTATGTGATCCCATAAATCGGCACCACTTACACCTGGTAAAATAGATAAGATTCCTAATAAAAAAATAGATGAAAGGTTCATTATAAGAAATTTCCTCCAAAAGCTTTTTATTTATCCTGCCCTTGTGAAACTAACATTCACTAGGCTTTATTAATGAAAGGGACAAGATGTTGGTTGATAAAATTTATTTTGATAAAAGAAATTAGGTTTTAAAATATCGTTTCTATAGGGTTTATGCCATATATGTGTAGTTGCAGGAGAAACAGGCGGTATAAGCCAAGTCCACTTACCTGTGACATCCCGACCTTTGGCAGCCTCGTGCTTTTCAAAAACTTCGAATTGTTTAGCTGCAGTGTGGTGGTCTGTAATCGTAATCCCTTGCTTTTTAAATGAGTAAAGAATGGCAGCATTTAATTCTACCAATGCTCGATCTCTCCAAAGATTACTTTCATGTTTGGTATTAATTCCCATCTTTTCAGCAATCTTTGGTAACATATCATAACGATATTCATCGGCAAAATTTCTGGCACCAATTTCTGTTCCCATATACCAACCATTGAATGGAGCTGCAATATAATCGAGCCCGCCAATTTCTAAACGCATATCAGATATAATTGGAATAGCATACCATTTTAAATTTAAAGAAGCTATCTCCGGATAATCAGGATGTTCGATTGGTATTTCTGGAATGATCTCATTTGGAATCTCCATCCATTGTGGATGTTGGTCTCCAATTTGTACTACGAGTGGTAGAATATCGAAATTTGTGCGTGCGCCTTTCCAATTCAAACGTTCACAAATTTTTGTGAACTCAATGGAATCTGGATCTCCAATAATACCTTCGTCCGTTTGATAACCTGCATATCTTAATAGTTGATGATTCCAAATTTTTATGATGTTCTTCTTGTCTTGTTCTGGACGGAAGATGGTAATGTATGGCTTGATTCTTCCGTGGTTGAACGATAATTGTATATGGCTGAGGAGGTATTCAAAAACTTCTTCGTAAGTGTCAACATTTCGTGCATCAACGACTTCTATCCGTTCCCAAAAAAGTCTACCAATACATCGATTGGAATTTCGCCATGCTAACTTAGCGCCATAGACAATTTCGTCGTACATTTGAGTATAGTATCCTTTTTTTTCTATTTCCGAGTTGACTTGAGCGATTCGTTTAGCTAAATAGTCATGTGGCTTATCTGTTTCATCACAGTATTGTGTCAAAAACAACTTTGCCTCTTGAGAAACTTTTTCTATCGTCAAAGGAATAAACCTCCTATTAATCTTCGAGTGTATTTGACATACCTATTCTATCGAAGCAATGTAGGTATTGTCACCTATGTAGCATTCTATATAGGTGTGTAAAAGATAAATTTGACAGAAAATGTTCACGTGAATTAATGTTCTGGTTATAGAAAATACTTGGCTATTGATTGTAATGAAGGACGGCGACTCATGCAGGAAAGCACGAGTTTCAAATGATACATATAAAAAAGCACCGCATGAAGCGATGCTTTCCGTTACATATTATTGGTTCTTGTGGAATTCTCGATCCCAACATTCAATACCAGTTTGGTCATCTAAAGTATCTTTATAAAACACTGGATCTTTCCCTTGTTTACGCTGTTTTACATAGTCTTTAAGTAGAATATTTGCTTTTTTAAATAGGACGGTAATTGCATACAAGTTAATTAATGCTAACAATGCCATCGTTACATCTGCCAACGACCATACCATATCAAATGAAGCCAGCGTTCCAAAGACAACCATTGCTAGAACAGCAATACGATAAATAAATAACCCAATTTTCGTATTACGAATATATGCAATATTATTTTCTCCATAGTAATAATTACCGAGGATAGAACTAAATGCAAATAAGAAAATTGCTACGGCAATAAATATTCCTGCCCATTCTCCAAGAGTCTGGGTAAATGCAGTTTGTGTAATTTGTATGCCATCATCATCACTACCTGCAAAACCTCCGGCAGTTAAGATAACAAATCCTGTTGCTGTACACACTAGAATAGTATCGAAAAATACACCTAATGCTTGAACTAACCCTTGTTTAACTGGATGGCTAACTTCAGCAGTTGCAGCAGCATTAGGAGCAGCCCCCATACCTGCTTCATTAGAAAATAGTCCACGTTTAATTCCCATCATAATTGCTGCACCAAATCCACCGCCAGCTACTTGTTCAATACCGAATGCATTGGAAAAAATAAGTGCAAACATGTCTGGAATAGCAGGAATATTCATTACTAGTATAATCAAAGCAAGGACGATATACAGTATAGCCATAAAAGGTACAATAACTTGTGATACATTAGCTATACTCTTTAATCCACCAAATATAATCACGGCAACGAGTGTAGTTAATATAACAGCTATCCAAAGTGGATCAATTTGAAATTGTCCTTCGAATGCTAAACTAATTGTATTGGATTGTACCGAATTAAATACGAGTCCATATGTAAATGTAATCGTAATTGCAAATACAATACCGAGCCAACGTTTCTTCATGCCCTTTTCAATATAATAGGCTGGACCACCACGATATTGATTAGAGTCCTTTTCTTTATAAAGCTGTGCAAGAGTACTTTCCACAAAACCAGATGCTGCACCTAAAAGAGCAATAATCCACATCCAAAATAATGCTCCTGGTCCACCTAAAGCAACTGCGGTTGCAACACCAGCCATATTTCCTGTTCCAACGCGAGATGCTGCACTTATCGCAAATGCTTGAAAGGAACTAGTTCCTTTTTTCCCTGAAGCATCAAAGGAACGCTTATCTCCAATAACTCGAAACATTTCAGGGAACAAACGAAACTGAACAAAATTTGTTCTGATAGTATAGTAAAGCCCCAAACCTATTAACACAAAGATTAAAACGTATTCCCATAAAAAATTATTTACATGATCTATAATTGTTTGAAGTACTTCCAACATTAATCTTCCTTTCTATTAGTGGTGACAAGCGACGTTAACCTCTTCTTTTGAAAACATAAGCTACAATTCGTAATAAGTCGAGGAAAAGGTTAACAAAATCAAGGTATAAGCTCAATACTGCACTTGGAACATCTTTTGCGGTTAATGCTCGATGTTTGATTTGGTTAAAGTCATAAACGATATATACCGAAAATAGCCCAGCAGAAACACAAGCCACGATTACTAATACTGTATCAGATTGTGGAACAAACCAATTAAATATGCTAAAAGCAATCAGTACAAGTAAAATTATAAATAATGTAGAACCCATAAAAGACAAATCTTTCTCTAATACCCAGCCAACTATTCCTAAAATGGTAAAAATCATTAAAGTTAACAAAAACACAAATAAAACAACGATAGCACCTATCTCACTTAGATAATAGTAAATTGCTGGAAACATGGTTATTCCGGTTATTATCACAAATGAAAATAAGAATATATAACCAATTCGGCCCCAACGTCGTAAAAGTACAGCAGCTATTAACATGATAATTTCAATAATCAGTAGTGACAGCATCCATTGTTGAGGTATGAATTGTCCCATGTAAATACCTATACACGCTACAGCTAACGTTAACGTGAATACAATGAGTATGCGTTGTATAATTTCTTGTTTATTCATCATGTCACACCTTTTTAAAAAAATACAGATGCTAATTATACCATATTTCTACTTTGACAGGCAGATGTCTAAAAATGATTCAATCGCATGTTGTAAATGTTTATATGGTATCCCTGCAAATCCGATAATGAATTGTGGATATTCCGTTGACCAATCCGTAGCAGTGTAAGCTGTAATCGGATAGACCTTTAGATTAGCTTTATTTGCATTGTCTAGTATTTCCTGTGCCGATTTCCCATTTTTTACCTCACAAACAATATGTAATCCAGATTGTTCACCAACAAGCTGAATAATAGGATGGTAAGGCCTTATAAGTTCGAGAACTAATTCCAACTTTCTTCGATATATTTTTCGCATTCGATTGAGATGTTTTTCAAAATCTCCATTCTTCATAAATTGTGCAAGTACTTGTTGATCGATTCTGGAGACAGTGGAATGATAGAACGAAAGCTTGTCGTTGAAGAAACGCAATAGCTGTTTTGGCAAAATCATATAGCTTACTCTCAGTGAAGGGATTAAGGATTTCGAAAAGGAACCTAAATAAATGACACGATCATTCGCATCCATACTTTTCAGCGGCGGGATTGTTTTTCCTGTATAACGAAATTCACTATCATAGTCATCTTCGATAATATAACGTTGCTGTTTGTTTCCTGCCCACTGAAGTAATTGATTTCTGCGATTAATAGATAGCACAGATCCATATGGAAAATGATGAGAAGGGGTTACATATATTAATGATGGATCTGCTTTTTCCAATTCCTCCATCATAATCCCCTGATCATCCATTTCTAATGGAAAAGCTTGATGA
The DNA here is from genome assembly GCF_000340475.1 of Oceanobacillus kimchii X50. Lineage (NCBI taxonomy): Bacteria > Bacillati > Bacillota > Bacilli > Caryophanales > Bacillaceae > Oceanobacillus > Oceanobacillus kimchii. Next base: position 2,769,841 of record NZ_CM001792.1, on the reverse strand, counting down.
CCAAAATGTTTTACAATATGTAAAATCAGCTGGTAACCAGGGTCTTCGATACCAAATAACGTTTCTTTTGAGAACAAAGAAATTAGTTGCTGTAATAATATTTCGACACCAGCACCAATGATAATGGAATCACGGTCACAACGGATACCTCTTGCGTGATAAAGATAGTTTGCAATTTCTTCTCTTAATTCAACATCTCCTTGTGCATCTCCTAGTAATAATAGTTGATGATATTGTTTATCAATCATTTGTTTTGCATACTTCTTCCACTGATCGAATGGAAAAGCTTCTGTATCAATGCGACTTGGGTAAAAATCATATTTGATTTCATTTTCAGAAGTATTTTCTGTGGAAGTAGTGTGTTTCTCTTGATAAATATATTCTAAATCTCCCTGGGCCAATACAAAATATCCTTTTCGTGGTATCGATTCAATAAATCCTTCAGCTATAAGTTGATCAAATGCAGATTCAATTGTATTCTGACTGACCTCAAGAAATTCTGATAATTTACGTTTGGACGGTAACTTTTCTCCGTATGAAAGATGAGAATTGATTATTTCCTGTTTTATATACATATATATTTGTTCGTATAATGGAGTACCTAGGGATCTATCCAAATGTATACTGAGCATTTCCATGTTAAATAACTCCTCTCTACTAACTGACCTTATCAAATTATGAAAAATTGGTGCTTTTAAACATATCAATCTATTTTTATAATAATAAAAAACCACTAGAAAATCTATTATGAGGAGTGAGATTTATGGAAAGAAAACTTGGTACAGATCGAGTTAAAAGAGGGATGGCTCAAATGCAAAAAGGCGGAGTTATCATGGATGTCGTTAATAGTGAGCAGGCCAAGATTGCTGAGCAGGCAGGTGCGGTAGCTGTTATGGCTTTAGAACGCGTGCCATCAGATATTCGCGCTGCTGGAGGAGTGGCAAGGATGGCAAATCCAAGCTTAGTAGAAGAAATTATTCAGTCTGTCTCGATCCCTGTCATGGCGAAAGCACGAATAGGTCATATAGTAGAAGCAAGAGTATTAGAATCACTGGGAGTTGATTATATTGACGAAAGTGAAGTGCTAACTCCAGCAGATGAAGTATTCCATTTAAATAAGTCTGATTATACGGTGCCGTTTGTTTGTGGTTGCAGAGACTTGGGGGAAGCAGCTAGGAGAATTGGTGAAGGCGCAGCAATGCTACGTACAAAAGGAGAACCTGGTACTGGGAATATTGTTGAAGCGGTTCGTCATATGCGAGAAGTTCAAGCACAAGTCAAAAAAGTCGTTCATATGAGCAAAGATGAATTGATGACAGAGGCGAAAAATCTAGGAGCACCATATGAGATACTTCTACAAATTAAAGAAAATGGAAGATTACCAGTTGTTAATTTTGCAGCAGGAGGAATAGCTACACCAGCAGATGCTGCGTTGATGATGGAATTAGGGGCAGACGGTGTATTTGTTGGCTCTGGTATTTTTAAATCGCATCACCCTGAAAAGTTCGCCCATGCGATTGTCCAAGCAACTACTTATTATGATGATTATGAACGTATTGCAGAAGTATCGAAAGATCTAGGGGAAGCAATGACTGGTATCGATGTGCATTCTTTAGCTGCTGATCAGCGTATGCAAGAACGTGGCTGGTAATAACTTTAAAGGTGGTGTATAGAATGTTCAGTCCTTATCGTATAGGAGTATTAGGCTTACAAGGAGCGATTAGTGAACATGTAAGCCGATTAAAAGAATTAAAACAACAACCTGTAGTTGTCAAGAAACCAACGGATTTACATCAATTAGATGGCTTAATTATTCCTGGTGGAGAGAGTACAGCTATTTGGAAACTGATTGAAGAAAATCATTTATATGAACCTATACAGAACTTTGCAACTGACGGAAAAGCTATTTTTGGAACTTGTGCAGGATTAGTATTATTAAGTAAAGAAACGATTGGAAGGGATTATACTCCTACTTTGCAACTCATGGATATAACTGTTGAACGAAATGGATTTGGTAGACAAAAAGATAGTTTTGAATCTAATATCCAAGTCCAAAATATGAAAGAAAGCTATCATGCTGTATTTATCCGTGCACCGTATATCGATTCTGTTGGCGAAGGTGTAGAAGTAATAGCTGCATATGATGATAAAATCGTAGCTGCACGTCAAAAAAACTATCTTGTTTGTGCATTTCATCCCGAATTGACGGACGATGATCGTTTTTTGGAGATGTTTATAAATATGATTTCTTCAAGCAGAAACGTCAATCATGTTTAATCAATAACAATAAGGGAAAACAAATACTAACAAACATGATAGGAGGTTTTCGTCATGAGTGATGGTATGAAAGATAAAGCGAAAGCAATTGGAAATAAAGTTAAAGGTGAAGCAAAGGATCAATGGGGAAGTGCAACAGATGATTCCCAACGAAAAGCAGAAGGTAAACGTGATAAAGCGAAAGGTGAAGCTCAAGACACGATTGCTGATGTAAAGAATAAGAATAAGTAATTAAAGTGATCAAGCTAGGGGGACGATAAATGATTGGCCCTCTAGCTTTATTCGTGTTATTTCTTTCGTTTTAGTTTACTAGGATTTTCCTTGTTAAGTAGTGCTTTACGAAGTGCAGTTACCTTATCTTGCTGTTGTTTTTCTTGTGGCATATCAGAGGTTATATATATGTGTCCATTTCTCTCCTCTATCTGCACTACTGAGTTTATTGAGCAATTTGTTGGTAGATCAGATTTTTGGATATGATATTCTTTGTTCTGTCCTTCAACGAGAATAACAGCGAGGTTTTTTTCAAAACGATCAATGATTCCTTTCAAATGTAAACCTCCTTATTATAAACTACAAATGATTCCTTGTTCTTCAATATCTGCAATTCGACTTGGACCAATTCCTTCTATGACATCAAGTTCTTGAAGTGATTCAAACGGACGCTCGTCTACCATTTGTTCTGCTCGGGAAGATCCAATATGAACTATTTCTTGAAGATCTTCTATTGTGCTCTCATTAATATTTACACATTCAGATTTAGAATTATCATGAGAACGTTCCATTTGTACGGAGTATTCTTGTCCGTCTGTTTCAACAATAATCGTACCATTGACATCAGTGCCATACCATTCAATATCCTTATTATTTAATAGTCGAATTACTTCTTCACTCGGATGCCCATATGAATTATTTTGACCCGCACTATAAATGGCTAACTCTGGATTGACTTCTCTTACAAAATCAGCATCTGAGGAAGTATCAGAACCATGATGACCAAGATGTAAGACCGTGCTATCTAGTGACTCGGTTGATTCTATCATTTCAAGTTCTTCTTGTTTACCGGCGTCTCCAGTAAGTACAAAGGAAACCTCATCGTAATCCAATCGAATTGATACGGATTCTTCGTTAGATTTACCTGAAATGGTTTCTGGATATAATATCTCTATATCAAGTGGTCCTATTGTGTACTCTTCACCAGTACGGGGTTCTTGATAGGTAATATCTTGATCTAATATAGCTTCCATTGCATCTAAATAAGTTTGGGAAGTACTTTCATTTCCAGACATCCATACTTCATCGACTTGAATATTTTCAATTACATCTGTTAATTGTCCGATATGATCCGCATCTGGGTGACTGATAATGACAAGATCAAGATGAGATATATTTTGTTCCTGTAGATAAGGAACTACTTCAACTCCTTGCCAATCTCCGGTATCAAACAGAACAGCATAATTTTCATCTTCACTAATAAAGGAAAATAGAGTTGCATCAGCTTGTTTAACATCAATAAAGTGTACTTTTAAGTTTCCATTTTCTATAGGTAAATTAGAAGAGTTATTGGCTTCAGATGTATGAGTATCTCCACAGCCAATCAGAAATAATAAGATTGATAAGACTAGAACTATTTTTTTTCTCAATGTTTGTTATCTCCCATTTTGTTTGTTTAGACTAATAGATTACCAAAAGATGGGAGGGGGGACTATCCAACAAAGGTATGATAAATAACATTAGGTAGATAGCATGGCCCCAATTGCTCCAGCATGACCTCCGTTATTTATAAAGGTGGCGGTATAGTTCATTTTTTCTTGGAAATGAAGCAATACTTCTTTTAATGGTTGGTTATTTGTTAGTGTTCCGCCAATAAAAACAATCTGGCTCGTATTTACTGATTGTGCAGCTGCATTGGATATCAAAAGTATTGTTTCTCCTATTAATTGTATTAGAGCAGCTATATGATCTTCTTTTGAACCTGAATGATTAAATCCGACTTTTCCAAAATTAGCAGCGGTAAGTGTTTCATCGATAGGAGAAATCGAATCGTTATAAATATCTCTGACCAGCAAGTCACTTTTTGTACGGTCACCTTGTTTTGCCATCTGGATAAGTTGATTATAATCAGATTCATTTGTTAATAGTTTGCCGAGTCCGGTTAATAGACCTCCTCCAATTCCTGTTCCAGAAATACGATTTTCATTATAAAAAATCGAAGTACCTGTACCAATATTCACAAGTAAATAGTTGTTTTGTGGTAGTTTGCGTTCTTGGTGAAGTAGATAGGATGTTCCTTCAACGATGGCATTAAATTCTGGAATCGTATAGACACGATATCCTTCTAAATTTAATTGATTTGTTCTTCCGCCGGTTATATGGAATGAAGCATATGGAGATAAAGTCTTTAACCACTGAATCACTTCATCCATTTTATAAGATGAGTATGTCTTCAGATGCATTTTTCCTTTTTCTTCAAATGCTACTTTTACTAGCGAACCTCCAGCATCGATCCCGATTCGTTTCACCTACATACCCCTTTCTATCTCGCTCAAGTTATTGCTAATAGTTTACCACGGTGAATAAGTGTCCGTAAAACCGGAGTTATCGAACGCTCACACCCAGGTAAGTAAGTTTCACTAAACATCAGAGAAAAGCTATTGTTGGAACGATCTTTTATTAATGGAAAGTGATGACTTTAAAATTAGAAAACAAGGAATTCCATCTTCCTTATATGGAAATAATAGAAAAAAGAGAAGGTGAAACTTTTAAAGCTTTCATTCGTAATAGTATAATATAAGTATGATGTAAGACGGCTATATGATCTAGGAGTGATGGGATGAGAGCAGTATTTCAATTTTTTATACAAAGTATGATTGGTTTTAGTAGTATGACAGCTATTTGGTTGGTTAGCTTTTTTATATATAGTCAAACCGTTTTATTAACTAGTTTATTTGCAGCGATTGGCGGAGTTGTAATGTATGTCTCTTCAAAACAACTTCTGGAGTATCGTTTTGTAAAACGACATGGTTTGAAAAAGAAAGAGTATAAATATATTGATACAAATCTAAAAGAAGCAAAGCAGAAAATATCTCGAATGCAAAAAGCATTGTTTCGAGTTCGTTCATTACAGCATGCACGTGAAAATTTATCCATTGCTCGAACAGCACAGAAAATTTATAGTAACGCTAGAAAAGAGCCAGCACGTTTTTACCAAGCAGAGTCATTCTTTTACAATCATCTTGACTCCCTTGTAGAATTAGCTGAAAAGTATGCTTATCTATATAATCAGCCTTCCAAATCTATAGAAATGCAACAGTCTCTAAAACAAACGAGGCATACGTTAACCGAATTGGGAGGGACGATTCAAAAGGATTTACATGTAATGCTTAATGAAGATCTGGACACTTTGGATTACGAATTAGATGTGGCAAAGCAATCTTTAAATAGGACGAAAAAATAGTTTAGGAGGTTTCACTTATGACAGCTCAAACAAATGGACAAGATGCGATGGATGAATTATTAAATAATCCATTTGGAGAATCAAAGGCATCTAATAATGAAATAGATAAATCTCCAAATCAAAACAAAAGACTGGTAGATCAGTTGCCGGAGGAGAACAGAAAAAAAGCAGAACACTTAGCTGCTCAAATAGATACAAACAATCATCAAGCGCTCGTTCAGTTTGGAACCGAAGCTCAATCAAAGCTGATTCAGTTTTCACATGAAATGTTAGAGCATGTTCAAGAAAAAGATATAAGTCAAGTAGGGTCTATTTTAGAAAATTTAATGAAAAGGCTAGAGCAAGTAGATCCAAGTGAATTACAGCAAGAAAAGAAGGGGATTATCGCCAAGGTCTTAGGGAAATTTTCTAAGTCAGTAAATGAAGTAATATCTCGTTATCAAAAAACAAGTGCACAGATAGATCGAATAAGTGTACGTTTAGAACGTAACAAAGATATTTTAACATCAGATAATGAGATGTTAGATAAACTATTTCAAAAAAATAGGGATTATTATGATGCACTAAATATCTATATTGCAGCTGGAGAATTAAAGCAAGAAGAAATCGAACAAGAACTTCTTCCTTCGTTGCGTAGCAAAGCTGATCAAAGTCAAAATCAAATGGATGTACAAGAAGTAAATGATATGAGGCAATTTGCAGATCGCCTGCAAAAACGAACCCATGATTTACGACTAAGTAGGCAAATAACGATGCAAAGTGCACCTCAGATTCGCTTGATTCAAAATACAAATCAAGCATTAGTAGAAAAAATTCAATCATCCGTACTCACTGCAATTCCTTTATGGAAAAATCAGGTTGCTATAGCGCTGACATTATTACGTCAACGTCATGCTATGGAAGCACAAAAGCAAGTGTCGAAAACAACGAATGATTTATTATTAAAAAATGCTGAACTATTAAATGAAAATGCAGTAGAAACTACGAAAGAAAACGAACGAGGAATTATCGACTTAGATACATTAAAACAAACACAAGAAAAATTAATGTCAACGATTGAGGAAACGTTGCAAATTCAATCTGAAGGACGTAAGAAAAGAACAGAAGCAGAAAAAGAATTAATGGGAATGGAAGAAGAACTCAAACAGAAAATGTTAGAGTTTAAAGAATAAAATGTTTGAAGCATCGTTTTAGCGACGAATCGTTAACGATGCTTTTTTTATTTGGGAAGATACTAAAAAATTGCAATGAGATGAAGAGAAGTACTGAAAATAAAAAATAATCCGAAGAGTGTAGAATAACAAGTTTAGTTACAAAGTTAACTCAAACTGACAAGTATAAGCTGTGAATAGTAAGGAAAAAATATCAGAAATAATGCACAAAATAATCTTTTTTAAATTTAAATTTCGGGGTGTCATAAAAAACATCCTGTGATATAATGAGTTGAAATTTTCCAGCCACCTTCCATTTTTTAGAAATTATCAAATAAATTAGGTTAAATCGGAGAAACTAATTGCTGTAAATTAATTGTATTGGAAGGAGAGTGGACATCATGGAAAAAAATTCTCAATTGATGTCAAAGGAAGAAAAAAAGAATAGAAGAAATTCCTTGATTGGCGCAGCCTTTCTAATGGCAACTTCAGCTGTTGGACCAGGTTTTTTGACACAAACTGCCATTTTTACGGAAACATTGTTAGCTAGTTTCGGGTTTGTTATTTTAGCGTCAATCATTTTAGATATAGGGGCACAATTAAACGTATGGAGAATAATTGCAGTCTCTAAAAAGCGGGGACAAGAAATTGCCAATGAAGTATTACCAGGTTTAGGATTTGTCGTAGCCATCTTTGTCGTTATCGGTGGTTTAGCATTTAATATCGGTAATATTGGTGGAGCTGGTTTAGGAACCAATGCATTGTTAGGCATTGATCCTAGACTCGGAGCGATTATAACAGCAGGTATTGCAATTTTTGTATTTTTATCTAGAGAAGCCGGTGCAGCAATGGACCAAATTGTTAAATGGCTTGGTGGATTATTAATTTTGCTGATTGCTTACGTGATGATTGTCAGTCAACCACCAGTAGGTGAAGCAATTCATCGCTCATTTATACCGCTTGAGTTAGATGTCTATGCAATTATTACCGTTGTTGGTGGAACTGTCGGTGGTTATATTACATTCTCAGGTGGACATCGGTTACTCGATGCAGGGATATCTGGTAAAGAGAGTATACCTGAAGTAACACGAACATCGGTTATGGGGATCCTTGTAGCTTCCATAATTCGGATTCTGCTGTTTTTAGCAGTTCTTGGAGTAGTTTCTGCTGGTTTACGACTCGATCCAGTGAATCCTGCTGCATCTGTATTCCAACATGCCGCAGGTGAAATAGGATTACGATTATTTGGATTAGCACTATGGGTAGCAGGTATCACCTCTGTGATTGGTGCAGCCTACACGTCTGTTTCATTCTTACGAACGTTTCATAAAAAAATTGATGAACACTACCGTTATTGGATAATTGGTTTTATCGTTTTCTCAACCGTTGTATTTGTGTTCATAGGAGATGCTGCTTTATTATTAGTACTAGCAGGTGCAGTAAATGGCTTAATTTTACCATTAACATTAGGTTCCATTCTATTTGCAGCACATAAAAAATCAATCGTGGGAACATATAAACATCCAGTTTGGTTAACTGTCTTTGGTGCTATTGTAGTTATCCTAACTACTTATTTAGGAATCCAAACTTTAATCACACAAATCCCACAACTATTTAATATGTAAAATTCATAGAAAGTGGTTGGTTCAAGATGTTTGAGGTTCAACCCTATGGGGATAGAGGAGTAAGAGTTCAATTTGGGAAGTCTATTCATAAAGCAGTCAATAACGAGATACGAGATTTTTGCTCTGTTTTAGAAAAATCGCATATCAAAGGCGTACTTGAATGGATTCCTACCTATACAGCAGTAACGATTTGGTATGATCCGTTTGAATTTGTTTATGAGTCATTGGAGGAAAAAATTTTAAATGTAAGAGAAAAAATGAATAATGCAGATATTTCTCCAGTTCGCGTAGTTCATATTCCTGTTTATTATGGAGGGAAGAAAGGACCGGATTTAAATGAAGTGGCACAATACCATGGAATAACTACAGAAGAAGTAGTGTCACTTCATGCTAATTCCGATTATCTTATTTATATGATGGGATTTATACCTGGTTTTCCGTATTTGGGAGGAATGTCAGAGAAAATTGCTACTCCGCGTTTAGAAAAACCAAGGAGAAGTATTCCAGCAGGTAGTGTTGGAATAGCAGGAGAGCAAACAGGAATATATCCATTGGAGTCACCAGGTGGTTGGAGAATTATTGGTCAGACTCCAATTTCTTTATATAATCCGGAGGATGCACCTCCTATATTATTAAAAGCAGGAGATTATATTCGTTTTATACCAATTGACCGTAAAGAATTCGACGAAATTACAAAAAAGGTGGAGACAGGAAGTTTTCATCCTACGATAGAGACTTAAATCTTAAGGGGAAATGACGATGCAATATCAAGTAGACTTAAACAGTGACATCGGTGAAAGTTATGGTGCTTATACAATTGGACGAGATGAAGAAGTAATGGAATTCATTACTTCAGCCAACATCGCATGTGGGTATCATGCTGGGGATCATAATATTATTCACCGCACAGTTGAGATGGCGATTGACAATGACGTAGCAATTGGTGCACACCCAGGATTACAAGACTTGATCGGATTTGGCAGAAGACCAATGCAAATTTCACCAGAAGAAGTCTATCAACTAACGATCTATCAAATTGGAGCAGTACAAGCTTTTGCGCAGGTAAAAGGATATAAACTTCACCATGTCAAACCTCATGGAGCTCTATATAATATGGCAGTAAAAGATGCAGCAATTGCTAAAGCTATTGCACAAGCAGTATATGATTATAATTCGAATTTAATTTTATTCGGACTTGCTAATTCAGAATTGATTCGAATGGGAAAAGAGGTTGGACTTCATGTTGCAAATGAAGTTTTTGCTGATCGAACTTATCAGCCAGATGGAAGCCTAACTCCTCGTACGTCAACGAATGCGATGATCCACGAGACGGAGGAAGCCGTAAAACGAGTGATACGAATGATAAAAGAAAATAAAGTTGAAGCAGTTGATGGAACAGATGTTAGTATAATTGCTGATACAATATGTGTACACGGTGATGGTCCAAAATCATTGGAGTTCTCTAGACAGTTATCACGCGAACTAAAAAACCAAGGTATATCTATTAAAAAAGTAGGAAAGCATCATGGTTAAATGTTTCGAAGTGATAAAGCCTGGATTAGCTACTTCAGTACAAGACCTTGGGAGAACTGGATATCAGCAGTATGGAGTGGTTGTATCAGGAGCGATGGATGCTTTCGCGCTTCAAGTTGCCAATGTACTAGTTGGAAATGAAAGAACGGAAGCTGGCTTAGAAATCGTAATTATGGGACCAAAAATTAAAATTCTAGAAGATATTATTTTCGCAATTGGTGGAGCGGATTTATCTGCAAAGTTAGATAATCAACCGATTTATCCGTGGCGTTCTTACAAAGCTCGTAAAGGACAAGTTCTTACTTTTGGACAACCTGTAAAAGGGAGCTATGCTTATTTAGCTGTAGCAGGAGGAATTGACGTCCCAACAGTAATGGGAAGTAAATCTACTTTTGTAAAGGCTGGATTGGGTGGATTTCATGGTCGATATCTGCAAAAAGGAGATATTCTTAAGAATCATGATAGTTATGGGGTAAATGCTCGTTCTGGTAGACAATTAAAATATAATGATATTCCCGATTACGACAATGAACGACCGATTCGAGTAATTAAAGGGCCGGATCAGCAACTTTTCTCCTCAACTACGTACGATACTTTTTTTGCTTCTACATATAAAATGTCTTCACAATCAGATCGAATGGGATATCGTTTAGAAGGAGAGTCCATTTCACATATTTGTGAAAACAGTGCGGATATTATTTCAGATGCCATATTGCCAGGTACTATCCAAGTTCCAGCAAATGGGCAACCAATCATTTTATTAGCTGATCGGCAAACCACCGGAGGCTATGCCCGTATAGCCACAGTGATCTCTGTCGATTTACCACAGGTTATTCAAAGAATGAGTGGAGCTACATTTACCTTTGAATTAATTTCTTTGGCTCAAGCGCAGCGGCTCTATAAAAGTCAAGAAAGCTTTTTACGTTACTTAGCAATTTCTTAATTTTTAATATTGAGTGAAAAAATAAGATGAATTAATGAAAGCTAATCATTCACAGCTTAGGGATGATTAGCTTTTGCAATTCGTAGAGTTTCTGTTAATGGGGAAAACCAAAACAACTCTAGAAATCCAAAAAAGTAGTGAATCGGTCTATCAACCAAAACAACTCAAGAAATCCAAAAAAGTAGTGAATAGACACGGTCTATCAACCAAACTAACTCGAGATATCCAAAAAAGTGGTGAATAGACATGGTCTATCAACCAAAATAACTTGAGAAATCCAAAAAAGTAGTGAATAGACATGGTCTATCAACCAAAACAACTCAAGAAATCCAAAAAAGTGGTGAATAGACACGGTCTATCAACCAAACTAACTCAAGAAATCCAAAAAAGTAGTGAATAGACAATTCATCGCAGATTTACAATCCTATAATCAAATAAATTCCTCCTATGCTTTTTAAATACCCGGAAGCTCGATATCATGAAATTTGGTTTGACAAAGGGTGTATAGTTAAATATAGAAAGTAATTGTATAGGAGTTAATTATATGCGTAATCGATTTGTAACAGCAGGTTTAACAACAGGAATTATAGGTTTCACTCTCCTTCATTTCTTTACGTATTTCCAAGAGTTAGATAGCTTAGTGCTAATTATGGCGATTTGTGGATTTGCGATTGTTTTATTCGCTACATTTTATTATGGGCCTTCAAATTTAAAAATGCCGTTAGGGCTATTCGTAACAGGGATTGTAATTTTTCTTTTTACAGATATGAATCTCATAAATGGGCTTAGAGAAGGGCTTCAGCAAATGCGCAATATGATCGGTTTGTTGGTAGTAATTCCTATGGTCAGTTGGGTATTACGAGAAGAAGCATTTTTAGAATCAATTATCGGCTTCGGGCATCGGTTGTTAAATTCCAGCAGAAAGTTCTACCTTGGGATGGTCTCCTTTACTCAAATCATTGCTTACTTCTTATTATTTGGTGCGATTCCAATGATGTATCAATTTGTAAGTATGATTTTAAAGGATGAAAAAGGAGAAGCTTGGGAATATTTTAAAGGAACTGCATTACTTCGTGGGTTTGCTCTTTCGGTTATGTGGGTGTTGAGTATTCCATCGTTTGCCTATGTTGTTGAAATTATGGACGCTTCTTTAAGTTCAGCTATTATACAGGGGGTTGCAGTAGCTATATTCGGTACACTGTTAGCACTTGTATTTACTACGAAAGAACAGAAACGATACCAAGTAGACTTCACTGCAGGTTTGCAAAAAGAAATCGATGAAGTTCTGCATCATTCTAAAAATAAAAAAGAAATGAATCGAGTAGTACGTGAATTTGCTATTTTATTTATTACCTTATTTGGTTCGATTTTTATACTGAGCTTTTTTGTTGAAATAGAACTTTTAGTTCTAATTCCATTAACGATTGTAGTTTGGATTGTATGTTATTACGTAATCAAACGTAGAGTATATAAATTGACGCAGATCGCAACGAGTTATATTAAAGATGAAATGGCAAGCAAGTCTTATCAACTTTGTGTAATGCTAGGTGCGGGAATGTTAATTGCATCACTAGGCCATACTTCGTTTGCTGAAAATGTAGTGAATGGCATTTATTCTATCCAAAATGTACTACCATTTATTAATGTTTTATATTTATTGCCGATTATGGTAATCATTTTAGGATTCTTTGGACTTGGACCATTAACAGTGATGGTACTCGTTGCAGGGATTTTACAATCAATACATTTGCCATACCCACCTGAATTAATTGTATTGGCAGTAACCTTGGGAAGTTCAATTTCTATAATGCTGTCCCCAGTAATTATGCCGATCATTATATTAAGTGGTTCTAACGGACTTAGCGGTTTTAAAAATGGCCTGCGTTTTAATGGTTGGTTTGCCTTAGCCTTTTATATTGTTGTAATGTCATATATTCAAATCATGGTTGTCCTTACGACTTAATATAGGTAACGATTAAGCAGATAACAGCGTTTATTGAGAATAGGCGGATAGTTATCTGCTTTTTTTTACAGAAAGATATACTACTAAAATTTATCCTTTACAACAGTCAGTATACCTCGACTGAATAACAACTTCATGACTAAATTTTCAGAAATTATACTTGACATTCAAAATTATACTTACTAGAATGTAATTATGAAAGCGATTTCAAAAAAGTAGAAGAGAAAAGGAGGGATCTTTTGTCTCTACGTGAACAGAAAACGGAGAAGAAAAAGAAAGAAATCATACATTCAGCGATGCAAATTATTGCTGAAAAAGGTTACTATCGCACCACTATAGAAGACATTGCTGCAAAGCTTTTAATTACAAAGGGCACTGTATATTATTATTTTCAGGATAAACAAGATTTATTATTTCAAAGCCATCAACTACTTCTTAAAAATAGCATTGAAAACTTAAAAAACATCCACGATCAACCACTACATCCAAGAGAAAAATTAAAAAAAGCAATGATCGCACATATGGACCATTTGTTAGAAGATAAATATGGATTTGAACTCATGCATAAACCTGAGCAATTTTTTTCACATCAACAATTAGAAATTATTCTGCAACTCCATCGAAACTATACGGAATTATTGGATCAATTAATAGTAATTGGGATAGAAGAAGGCGTATTTCAAGCATTAGATCCGAAAATCACGCGTAATATTTATCTAGGAGCAATGAATTGGTTAACGCAATGGTATGACAATGAGGGTAAGAAACAGAAGCAAGATATGCTAGAACAAATGGCCGAATATCTATTAAATATTGTAGTAAAACAAGTCAGAAAAGGAGAATGTCTGTGATTATAAATCAAATGACTACAGTTGTTACAGGCGGTGCATCAGGTCTGGGAGAAGCGACCGTACGACGACTAAAAAATCAAAACGGAAAAGTAGCTATTTTTGATTTGAATAAAGAGAATGGAGAACGTTTAGCGACAGAATTGGGAGATGGTGTTCGTTATTACCAAGTCGATGTAACTGATGAAATTAGTGTTCAAAAAGCATTGGATAATGTAGTGGAACAAGGTAATGGCATTCATGCAGTTGTTAATTGTGCTGGTATTGCAATTGCAGAAAAAACGATTGGGAAAAAAAGTGTTCATTCATTACAACATTTTTCAAACGTCATAGAAATTAACCTAATCGGTACGTTTAATGTGATTCGACTAGCTGCTGATAAAATGGCACTAAATAAACCAAACGAAGAGGGAGAACGAGGAGTTATTATTAATACTGCTTCTGTAGCTGCGTTTGAAGGTCAAATTGGACAGGCAGCATACAGTGCTTCAAAAGGAGGAGTTGCAGGCATGACGCTTCCGATTGCTAGAGATTTATCTACCCATGGTATTCGGGTTATGACCATTGCTCCTGGTTTATTTTTAACACCGTTATTTGAAAAGTTACCAGAGAAAGCAAAAGAAGAATTAGGGAAAATGACACCTTTTCCATCACGTTTAGGAAAACCAATTGAGTATGCGAAGCTCGCACAAAGCATTATTGAAAATCCAATGTTAAATGGGGAAGTAATACGACTTGACGGAGCCATCCGAATGCAACCAAAGTAAGAAAAGTGATAGCGTCCGAAAAGCAACGTATAAACTGGAGCACTTCGCAATGAGATAAAGGAAATACGATGAGCTTAAGCGAATCGATATTGACTTTCACCACAAGGGTATAAGTGCGACTAAGCATCATAACATTCTGCAAGTCTTCTTTATCGTAGTGAAGGGTGTGAAGTTTACTAGTTGCTGGACGCTAAAGCTAGGCAAGAAAAGTGATAGCGTGCGAAAAGCTACGTATCCGTCTTTTGATCAGATCTTTTTGTTATGTCCCAGTAACTTCCTTTTTCCCTTATGATAAAGGAAATCAAAATCATTTAAAAGGAGGAGTTCGCTTGCGTGAAGCAGTAATAGTAGAAGCGGTTCGTACACCTGTTGGAAAGCGAAACGGTTCACTTAGTGAAATTAGAGCAGAGGATTTGGCAGCAATGCCTTTAAAAGAATTAATAACTCGCACTGGATTGGATTCAGGATTAATTGAAGATGTCATTATGGGTTGTGTCACTCAAAGTGGAGAACAAGCCTTTGATATTGGTAGGCAAGCAGCTTTAATCGCTGGATACCCGATAGAAGTTCCGGGTACTACGATTGATCGTCAATGTGGTTCGAGTCAACAAGCCATTCATTTTGCAGCACAAGCAATTGTAAGTGGGGACATGGATATAGTTGTCGCTGCTGGAATAGAAAGTATGTCGCGAGTTCCTATGGGATCGAATCAACAGGGAGTAAAGTTAAGTAAATCGTTGACATCGAATTACGAGATTATTAATCAAGGATTGTCTGCAGCGAGAATTGCAAGGAAATGGAATATTTCCAGAGAAGAGATGGATTTATTTGCGTTAGAAAGTCATCAAAAAGCAATTGAAGCAAGAAACAACGGTTATTTTTCCGATCAGATTATGTCAGTAGAAATTACAAGATCTGATGGAACAAAAGTGACTATTGATACTGATGAAGGCCCAAGAGAAAATACTTCGATGGAAAAATTAGCTGGGTTATCGTCGCCGTTTGAGAAGAATGGTAGTGTGACTGCCGGAAATGCGAGTCAAATTAGTGATGGTGCAGCTGGATTATTGATTATGTCGCGAGAGAAGGCAGAAGAACTGGGTTTTAAACCACGCTTTCGAATTATTGCGCGCTCTGTAATTGGATCAGATCCAACATTAATGCTAACTGGTCCCGTTCCAGCTACAAAAAAGGTGCTTGAAAAAGCAAAATTAAAGTTAGATGACATTGATGTATTTGAAGTGAATGAAGCATTTGCTTCTGTACCATTGATGTGGTTGAAAGAAACGGGAGCAGATCCAAAGAAATTGAATCAAGATGGAGGTGCAATTGCTTTAGGGCATCCACTTGGTGCTAGTGGATCCCGATTAATGACTACCATGTTACATACATTGGAAAGAACAGGTGGAAGATATGGTCTTCAAACTATGTGTGAAGGACATGGGATGGCAAATGCAACCATTATTGAAAGATTAGATGAATAGTAAAGAGGAGGAACAATATGCCGCTATCCAATATAAGAGTATTAGATTTAACGAGGCTACTTCCTGGTCCTTATTGTTCGATGATGCTAGCGGATTTTGGAGCGGAGGTAATTAAGATAGAACAACCAAATGGTGGAGATTATCTACGTGATTTTGATCCTAAATACGGAAATGAAGATAGTGTGTTTTTTCAGTCAATAAATAGAAACAAAAAGAGTGTTTGTCTAGATTTAAAAGATGAAGAGGATAAACAAAGCTTTTTAGAATTACTAACTAGTTCTGATATTTTAATAGAATCTTTTCGTCCAGGAGTAATGAAAAATCTTGGACTTGACTACGACACACTAAAAGAATATCAACCTAGTTTAATTTATTGTTCTCTAACTGGTTATGGCCAAACAGGACCGTATAAAGATAAAGCAGGACACGATATTAATTACTTAAGTACGGCAGGTATCCTTCAAATGATGAGTGATAACAGCAAAAAACCAGTATTACCATCTGTTCAAATTGCAGATATAGGAATGGGGGCTTATCCAGCATTAATCGGAATTTTAATGGCATATATTCATCGTCAGAATACTGGAGAAGGCCAGTATATTGATGTCTCCATGTTAGATGGGGCGGTTTCATGGCTGCATATGCTGTTACCTGCAACCTTTCACGGGCAGTCGGTGGACCGTGAGAAATCACTGCTTTACGGTGGTTACGCATGTTATCAAATATATGAGACGAAAGATCGCCGCTATTTGTCCATGGGAGGATTAGAAGATAAATTTTGGTCAACGTTTTGTAGAGTTATAGGTAAATATGAGTATATATCACAATTACATGCTTCACTTGAGATACAACGTGAAATGATTACATCTATCCAAAATATCATCAAGAAAAAAACATTAGATGAATGGATGATTTTATTTGATGGGGAAGAAGCATGTGTTACAGCATTACAAACCCTAGATGAACTAGTAGTAGATCCACATGTTTCTCACCGAGAGATGATTATTGATAAAGGAGGGATGAAACAAATCGGAATCCCAATTAAGATGTCAGAAACCCCAGGAGAAATCCGATCTAAGTCGCCCTCTCTTGGTGAGCATAATGAAGAACTATTAAACCCAGCAAGAACCATTAAATAAATCATTTTGATGCAGTTGTTTCCATCAATCTAAAAAAATAATGAAGGGGTAGATTGTTATGATGAACACACAATTAACTTTAGCATCGATGATTAAACATACGGAAAAATATTTTCCAAAGAAAGAAGTGATATCAAGAACGTTAGCTGGTGTACAGACGTTTACTTATGAAGAAACGATACAACGTATGAAACGCCTTGGCCATGCTTTAGAATCACTTGGTATTAAAAAAGGTGATAAAGTGGGTACATTTGCGTGGAATCACCATCGACATCTTGAAGCATATTTTGCTGTTCCGAGTATGGGAGCAATTTTACACACAATAAATATTAGATTAGCCCAAGAAGATCTCGTATATATTATTAATCATGCTGAAGATAAAGTGATTCTAGTTGATGAAGATTTATTGCCGTTGATTGAGAGAGTGAAGGATCAATTAGAACATGTGGAAGCTTATATTGTTATGACAGATCGAGAAAGCCTTCCAGAAACTAGTTTAAGTTCTGTCTATTCCTACGAAGCACTATTAGAAAGAGCAAATACGGAGTATGAATTTACTGCTGAACTGAACGAAGAAGACCCAGCAGGAATTTGTTACACCTCAGGAACAACCGGAAAACCTAAAGGTGTTGTGTATACACATCGTGGTATTTATTTACACAGTATGGCTTTAGGAATGACAGATACAGTCGGATTATCAGAAATGGATACAACTATGCCTGTGGTACCGATGTTTCATGTGAACGCCTGGGGAATGCCCTTTGCAGCTACTTGGTTAGGAGCAAAACAAGTATTACCAGGTCCAATGCCAACACCACAAGTGTTAGCCCAATTAATTGATGACTATGAAGTGACAACTACTGCAGGAGTTCCAACGATTTGGTTAGGGTTGTTAAAAGAATTAGAGTCAGGAAATTACTCGATGAAAAGTTTAAGAAACATTCTTTGTGGGGGATCTGCAGCTCCAAAGGGTATGATAAAAACATTTGAAACAAAGTACAATATACCATTTTTGCATGCGTACGGGATGACAGAGACGTCACCTTTAGTTACCGTATCTAGATTAAAAAGCTATCAACACAGTATGGACGGGGAAGAGCGGCTTGAATTACGTTCCAGACAAGGCATGGTCGTACCAGGGATTGAAATTAGAGCGATAAATGAAAATGGAGACATTGCCCGAGATGGAGAAGATATGGGTGAATTATTAATTAGAGGTCCATGGATTGCTGATCAATATTATAAAGATAATCGTAGTGGAGACGCATTTCATGATGGGTGGTTGCATACAGGAGATGTGGTCACGTTGGATGAAGAAGGTACCATCAAAATTGTAGATCGTACAAAAGATCTTATTAAAAGCGGAGGAGAATGGATTTCTTCTGTCGATTTAGAAAACGCTTTAATGGCACATGAAGATATATTCGAAGCAGCCGTAGTAGCAATACCAGATCCTAAATGGCAAGAGCGTCCAGTAGCATGTGTAGTATGCAAAGAAAAAACACAACTAACAAAAGAGGATATAATACAATTTTTAGAACCTCAATTTGCGAAATTTTGGTTGCCAGATGAAGTGATATTTATGAAGGAAATTCCGAAAACCTCAGTTGGTAAATTCCTGAAAAAGGCATTGAGAGACCAAGTGAAAGAGGCTTTATCTATAAAAGATGAGTAAAAAATAATGAGTCAATTTAATAATTAAATATTTTGTGTGAAATCCGAATGTTCACTGTTTTGATTTTCATTACAGACGGACGCTTTCCGCAGGCACGGCCTCAGCTAACTTGAAAAGAAGAACACTTTTCAAGTGGATCTTCGACTCGCGCTATTCCTGCAGGAGTCGCCGTCTTCCATTACAATCAAAGCCAAGTTATAGCTATAATCCGAACATTATTATCATTCCAATTATGAAATTGACTCAAATAGAAAAAAGGGGAAATAATTATGCAATTAACAGATATTAATAATCAAATGACATTACCGGTAATGATGGCACCGATGTTTTTAATTTCAAATCCGAATATGGTGATTCGTGGATGTGAAGCGGGGATCATCGGTACTTTTCCAGCATTGAATGCCCGCACTACGGATATTTTGGATGAGTGGATGACAGAAATTAATACAAAATTAGATGAGAAAAGAGCTGTTAATCCGAATAAAAAGATAGCACCTTGGGGGATTAATTTTATTAGTCATTCATCGAATAAACGGTTTTACGAGGATTTAAAGTTGATAGAAAAACATCAACCTCCAATTGTCATTACATCGTTAGGTGACCCATCTCCAGTAGTTTCAATTGTTCATTCATACGGTGGAATGGTACTCTCTGATGTAATCAATCTTAAATTTGCCAAAAAAGCCTTAGAAAAAGGAAGCGACGGATTAATTCTTGTTGCCAATGGTGCAGGTGGTCATGGTGGAACGTTAAATCCGTTTGCTTTTATTCAAGAAGTACGGACGTTCTTTAATGGACCGATTGCTTTAGCAGGAGCTATTTCACAAGGAGAGCAGGTGCTAGCTTCGCAAATATTAGGCGCTGATTTTGCTTATATAGGTACTCACTTTATTGCAACAGAAGAAAGTGGAGCAAATGAAGAATATCGTCAATCAACGATTGAGGCAACCAGTAAAGATATACTCTATACTCCTGCATTTAGTGGGATTCCAGCAAACTATTTAATACCTAGTATAGTTAAGTCAGGGCTCGACCCTAATAAACTACCAAAAAAAGAGAAGATAGATTTCTCTGAGCTCGGAGATCCATCAATAAGAGCATGGAAAGACATCTGGGGGGCTGGTCAAGGTGTCGCAGGAACAACGAAAGTACAGTCAATTCAACAAGTAGTAGATGAACTACAGCAACAATATGAACAGGCAAAAAATAAAATGGGAATTGCTATTGAACAAAATTAAAGGGGTGAAAAAGTGACAATTTCGTCTGCTGTTCTTTATCAAAAAGAAAATCAAATAGCTTATATAGTAATGAATCGACCAGAAAAACGAAATGCTTTATCAATAGAAATGGCGGAAGAATTAATAGCTGCACTACATCAGGCAGAGAAAGATCCTGAAGTAAAGGTAGTAATATTAACTGGTGAAGGAAAAGGCTTCTCTGCTGGTGGGGATTTACAAGTATTGCACACATTAAATAATTCCGCACAAATTATGAATTATATGAAGAAAGCATTGCAAATTATCCAAACGATGAAAGACTTAGATAAATATGTAATCAGTGCCGTGCATGGATTTGCAGCAGGAGCGGGATTTAGCATTGCAATTGCGGCAGACTTTATAGTAGCAAAGAAAGATGCTAGTTTTGCTTGTAGTTTTACAAATGTAGGGATTATCCCAGATTTAGGTCTGTTAAAAGGGCTCGCTGATAAACTACCAACAGCAGTTGCAAAAGAGTGGATTTCATCTGGGAGGCAAGTAACTGCACAAGAAGCTTATGAGCGAGGAATAGTAAACCGGGTAGTAGAAGGAGATTTATTAGAAGAAGCGACGGAATTTGCGCAATTTATTGTACATGGTCCCCCGTTAGCAAATCAATTTGTAAAGCACATGGTGAATCATGCTAGTGAATACAACCAGGATACGAATGATTTACAGGAATTAGCTGTGCAAACCTTACTTTTACAGTCAGAAGATAATAAAGAGGGGATTGCTGCCTTCTTTGAAAAAAGAAAACCTGCTTTTAAAGGGAAGTAAAAGGAGAGGACAGTAATGAATTTATCTATTTCTTCATCGGAACAAACAGAACTAGATTTGCTAAAACGTAGCGTGGAGACCTTTTGCAAACAGGAGGTCGCACCATATTATTCCACGTGGGAAGAAAAAGGAATGGTTCCAAGAGAATTTTGGAATAAGCTTGGAGAACAAGGATTTCTACTTGCAGAAGTACCAGAAGAATATGGAGGTCTTGGTGCTAGCTTTCTTTATTCCACAACAATAATAGAATCGTTTTGCCGACATGGATATAGCTCGATAGCAGCAAATCTATCAGTGCATGATACGATTCTTGCAAACTATTTCTTGCAATATGGAACCGAAGAACAAAAGAAATATTACTTGCCGAGAATGATTTCAGGTGAATTAGTTGGTGCAATCGCAATGACTGAGCCGGGTGCGGGGAGCGATCTTCAACGAATAAATACAACAGCCAATTTTGATGAAGGACTAAATGGATATGTATTAAATGGTTCGAAAACATTTATTACGAACGGTCAGCATTGTGATTTTGCAATTGTCGTAGCGAAAACGAAATTGGATGTAAAACCATCCAAAGGTATATCGTTATTTATCGTTGACACAAGGAAGAATGGTTTTACCAAAGGAAAGAATCTTGAAAAAATAGGATTACATGCTTGCGATACCTCTGAATTATATTTTGAAGATATTCTGCTAGATGATCGTGACATTCTCGGAGAAGTGAATCAAGGATTTTCCATTTTAATGAACGAATTGCCTCGTGAACGTTTAATTGTTGCAAATTGTGCCGTTGCTTGTATGGAAGGTGTACTTACTGACACGGTTACCTATGTGAAGGAAAGAGAGTTATTCGGAACAACCCTTGATCAATTCCAGCATACACAATTTACATTGGCTGAGTTGCAAACCAAAGTACGTGTCCAACGGTCTTTTGCCGATGAATGTACTACGAGGTGTATAGAAGGGAATTTAGACACTGCTACAGCTAGTATGGCAAAACTGAGTTGTACTGAAGTTCAAGGAGAAGTGATTGATCGTTGTCTGCAGTTATTTGGAGGATATGGATATATGCTAGAGTATCCTGTAGCCCGGGCTTATGCGGATGCTCGAGTCCAACGTATTTATGGTGGTACATCAGAAGTGATGAAGCTAATCATTAGTAGAGAATTGTTGTCAAAGTAATTGGCTGTTTTAAAGTGAGAAGTATGGAACAAATCTTACTATAAGGGAGTTGTTTGCAAATGCTAGCACCACTAACCCCACTAGATTGGAAACGGAGAGCAATTAAATATTATCCGGAAAAAATAGCTATCGTTGATGGAGACAAATCGTTTACGTATAAAGAATTTGGCCGCCGAGTTGATCAATTATCTAAAGGTTTACTCGATAAAGGTATTAAAGAAGGTGACCATGTCGCTGTGATGCTTCCGAATACACATTATATGTTGGAATGCTTCTATGGAATATGTCAGATTGGAGCAGTGATGGTTCCATTAAACTATCGTCTCTCAGCAAAAGATTTAAACTATATCATTAATCATAGTGATGCTAAGTTATTAATTGTTGATGAGGCATTCGCTGGTCCAATTGAAGATATTCAAAATAGTTTGACCTTAGAAGAAATTATTATTGTAGAAGTTGATGGAGAGAACACTTCCTTACAAGGGACTCGTTATGAATCGTTCATACATCATGATAATGATAAGGTAGAATTACCAGTAGTAGAAATTGATGAAAATCAGTTAATGACGATTAATTATACGAGTGGTACGACATCGAATCCAAAAGGTGTCATGCTAACCCATCGTAGCAACTATATAAATGCAGCCAACTTTCTTTATCATATTAATGTTTCTCATGATGATCGCTATTTGCACACATTACCGATGTTTCATGCGAATGGTTGGGGAGGAGTTTGGGCAATAACTGCTGCAGGTGGTACGCATGTTTGTTTGCGCAAAGTGGACCCGTCATTAATATTAGATATATTTGAACAACGACAGATAACCATGCTGTGCGGGGCACCTACAGTGGTAAATATGTTGGTGAATGAGCCGAAAGCAAAACAATTAAATTTACAGTCGAAACTTAGGATGGCAACAGCTGGATCTCCTCCTGCAGCGGCATTAATTCAAAAAGCACAAGATATTCTAGGTTTAGAAATGATACATGTATATGGGCTAACAGAAACATCACCTTTTATCTTATATTGTGAATGGAAACAAGATTTTAATGACAAATCCACAGATAAACAAGCAACCATTAAAGCGAGACAGGGAATTGAGCTTGCGTTTAATGGTGAAACAACGGTCATTCGTCCAGATGGAGAAGAAGTTGCCTGGAATGGTGAGGAGTTAGGGGAGATTGTCACTCGTGGAAATGTAGTGATGAGAGGTTATTATAAAGATGTGGAAAGAACCGATGCAGCGATGAAAGACGGATGGTTCCACACGGGTGATTTAGCTGTCATTCATTCAGATGGTTATATTGAAATTCGAGATC
This sequence comes from Oceanobacillus kimchii X50, assembly GCF_000340475.1. Lineage (NCBI taxonomy): Bacteria > Bacillati > Bacillota > Bacilli > Caryophanales > Bacillaceae > Oceanobacillus > Oceanobacillus kimchii. Next base: position 2,746,447 of record NZ_CM001792.1, on the reverse strand, counting down.
GAGCAAAGGATTTAATTATTTCTGGTGGAGAGAACATTTCATCTACAGAAGTGGAGGGAGTTCTTTATAAACATCCAGATGTATTAGAAGTAGCAGTAATTGCAATTCCTGATGAAAAGTGGGGAGAAGTACCTTTAGCAATTATTGTTCCACAGCCAAATTCAACTATGATAGAAGAGGAAGTCATATCGTATTGTCGGGAGAATCTTGCTCACTTTAAAGCTCCAAAAAAAGTTGAATTTGTTGAAGAATTACCAAAAACAGCTACAGGAAAGCTACAAAAATTCCGTTTAAGAGAGTTATACTGGGAGAGAGCAAAGAGAGTAAATTAATGTAGCGTTTTGAAGCTGAAAAGTTGATAACTTGGAGAGAGTTAAGTAACTAGATTTTTTGTTCGATAGAGGTTGGGAGAAAAGTATTTACCTAATAGATGAGAGTAGATTTGAAAACCTGTTCAGAAACATACTGCGCTTATCCTAAGGCGGCTGTGAGCCCCCGAATGCTTATTACCGGGGTTTCACCTATGCCTTGCTCTCAGCGGATTCTCCGTGTATTTCTTGTTCTTATTCTAGCTATCATCCGTTTTTTGACCATCTCCCAATCTCTTCTTCATATATCCATCAACAGCTTAGTGAAGGAAGGGATTTGTTTGTTAGATCAGCTTGGAATTAAAAAAGTAACCTTAGATTTACCATTTCGATTAAATCATGTAAATTGTTTTATCGGAGAAACAGATTATGGCGTGAAAGTGATGGATACAGGACTACATCGTAACCAAACTGTACAACGTTGGAATGAAGAACTTCGAGGAAAGCATGTTTCCGATATTATCATTACTCATTATCATCCAGATCATTTTGGATATGCAGGGGGATTGCAACAACAAACGGGAGCAAATTTATGGATGACAGAGGTTGATGAGCGTGCAGCATTATCCTCTTGGGAAAAACCATTTCTGCAACAGTTAAATGATAATTATAAATTAGCTGGTATCCCGAAAGAAATAGCATCGCAATTAGCGGATAACACATCATCTTTTTATCCATATGTAACTCCGTATCCAACTGTTCATGGGCACTTAAAAGAAGGAGAACAAATTCAGTTCGGTACATATGAGTATGAAATTATTTATACGCCAGGTCATTCAGATGGATTAGTAACCTTTTATAACCAAGAGAAAAATGTCCTTTTATCAACAGATCATATTTTACCAAAGATTACCCCAAATATCTCATATTGGTTTCATGGTGAGGCAAACCCATTAAAAAATTATTTAGCTTCACTAGAAAAGATTAAAAAGTTACAAGTAGAATGGGTGATTCCTTCTCATGGTAATCCGTTCCCAGATGCCAATAAACGAATTGAAGAAATAAAATCACATCATGAAGATCGACTATCCTATTTATTGGAAGAGATAAAAGTAGAAACTACCGTTTATGAAGCAACCGACAAACTGTTTCCAAAAAAACTGTCTGTACATGATTCCCGATTTGCTGTTGGTGAGACAATTGCCCACTTAGAATATTTAAGAATAGCAGGAGAGTGTACCAAAGAGTTAATCAATGGAAGCTATCTATATAAAGCAAACTAAATTATAGTGTGACGATATATTTAAGAAAAAAAGGTATTTCATGTATGATAGTAGTAACAAAGATTATGGAGGTGCGCTACATGATTAAACATTTACAAGATACATTTACATTAAATAATGGATTAGAAATGCCAGGATTCGGTTTAGGGGTGTATAAAGTTGAAGATGGATCGGTTGCAGAAGAGGCGGTGAAAACAGCTTTAGAAAACGGGTACCGTAGTATTGATACAGCTTCATTCTATGATAATGAAAAAGGGGTAGGTGAAGGAATCAAAAATTCTGGAGTTCCTCGTGAAGATATTTTTCTTACTTCTAAAGTATGGAATGATGAGCAAGGATATACTTCTACCAAACAGGCATTTCAAAGAAGCTTAGAGAAATTAGGAACTGATTATTTGGATTTATATTTAATTCATTGGCCAGTGAAAGATACTTTTGTAGAAACCTGGAAGGCGATGGAAGAACTCTACCGAGAAGGTAAAGTAAGAGCCATTGGTGTAAGTAACTTCCATGTACAACATCTAGAAAAATTATTTGCGAATGCTGAAATTATTCCGGCAGTAAATCAAGTGGAATTCCATCCGCATCTAACACAGGAAGGACTGCGTGCATTTTGTCGTCAACATAATATTCAACTAGAAGCTTGGTCTCCATTGAAGCGAGGGCAATTGCTAGAAGAGGATATTATTCAAACGATCGCTAAGAAATACGCTAAGTCTCCAGCACAGGTCATTTTACGTTGGGATGTTCAGCATGATGTAATTACGATACCTAAATCAATTACAAAAGAAAGAATAATAGCTAATGCGGATATCTTTGATTTTTCTTTAACAGAAGAAGAAATGAACCAGATTGATGCGATGAATCAAAATGATCGTTCCGGTAGTAACCCAGATAGTTTTGATTGATAAAGTTTAATTATTTTGTACGATCACTAATTATTAAACTGATCTAAATCCCAAAATAGCTTTAGAAATCCGTGAAAGTGGTTAATAGAGCAGCTCTAAAACCCAAAACAGCTTTAGAAATCCGTGAAAGTGGTTAATAGAGCAGCTCTAAAACCCAAAATAGCTTTAGAAATCGAAAAAAGTGGTTAATAGAGTTAAGTGGTAGTAAATTAATCTTATTTATCTATCCCAAAACCGTTGTTTTGCCATTCCATCTATAAATTGCCTTGTAAATTGTCCTCCACCTGTTGGACTTGTGAATACTCCTGGCCGATTAGCAATTCCTAATTGTTGAATTAATATAGCACCTTCTTCAATGCCTCCAATTGGTTTATAATGGTTGAATTGTTCCGTAATAAAGTTGCCAGTCTGATAAGCGAATTGATCGCTGGTTTGATCTCCTCCAACAACGAGTAACCCATCATACAGAACCGGTGAAGTTGTTAAGAAGGTGGCATCTACATTTAATTTATCACCATTATCCGCAGTTATTTCTCCTAAGCGCTCACTTATAATAAATGGTTTAAGTTCTACTTTTTTAAAAGATTGTAATAAAGATTCTAAAGCATTTCCATCATATCCATTACCAACAATAACAGCAACTTTTAACGTATCTGGAAGAAATTTTGTATTCATTAAACTTAAAGCAGGAGAGGATTTAGTGACATCTGATTGTTTTATGCTCCCATCTGGTGGTTCTACACCAACTTGTTCTGCTACTGCAGTAGCGAGCGGCCGGCTTATATGCCCAATAAGATTAACAACACGTTGGCGGACTTCAGGAACATTCACTTTACCTAATTCAAAACTAAATGCTTGAAGTATATGACTCTTTTCAACATCCGTCATACTGTTCCAAAATAGTCTCGCCTGTGAGAAATGATCGAGAAAACTAGGTGCAGTTTTTCGTACTTTCAACCCTTCGACTAAAGACGGATACGTAACAAATCCACCTTGAGAACCAGGTACGGTATATGGAGTATTTCCAGCTAAATAATTCTGATGGTAGGCTACTTGGCCTTTATCGATAATATAACGTTGAGATCCATCGCGATGATTATTGTGAAAAGGGCAAACGGGACGATTGATAGGGAGCTGCTTGAAGTTAGTGCCTACACGATAAATTTGCGTATCGGTATATGAGAATAGTCTTCCTTGTAGTAAAGGATCATTTGTAAAGTCAATCCCTGGAACAATATTACCGGGATGAAGTGCAACTTGTTCAGTCTCAGCAAAAACATTCTCTACATTTTTATTTAATGTCATCTTTCCAATCATTTGTAGGGGCACATCTTCTTCAGGCCATAGTTTTGTTGCATCTAATATATCGAAATCAAAATCAAATTCTTGATCTTCTTCTATGACCTGGACCCCTAGTTCATATTCTGGATAAAATCCTTGCTCAATATTTTCCCAAAGATCTCTCCGGTGAAAGTCAGGATCAGCACCGCCAATTTTTTGCGCTTCATTCCAAATTAATGAATGTATTCCTAGTACAGGACGCCAATGGAATTTACAAAAGACAGACTTGCCTTCCGCATTAACCAGTCGGAAGGTATGAACCCCGAAACCCTGTATGGTACGGAAACTTCTAGGAATGGTTCGATCCGACATAATCCACATCATCATAGCTGCCGATTCTTCATTACTACCGATAAAATCCCAAAACGTATCATGGGCTGTTTGTCCTTGAGGGATTTCATTATTAGGTTCAGGTTTCAGTGCGTGAATTAAATCTGGAAACTTGATACCGTCTTGAATAAAAAATATAGGAATATTATTTCCGACTAAGTCAAAATTTCCTTCATCGGTATAAAATTTTGTAGCAAAACCACGAACATCACGTAATGTTTCATTGGCTCCCCGTGAACCGGCTACTTGCGAAAAGCGGACAAATACAGGTGTTTGTTGACCAGCTTCTTGTAAAAAATGTGCTTTCGTTAGATTTGATTGAGTTTCATAACATTCAAATACTCCATGTGCACCATAACCACGTGCATGTACATTTCGTTCTGGGATACGCTCTCGATCGAAGTGGGTCAGTTTTTCACGATAGATAAAATCTTCTAATAATTGAGGTCCTCTATCTCCTGCACTTAACGTATTTTCGTCATTTGAGATCTTTACTCCTTCATCTGTAGTCATTACCTTGTCAGTATTATCACGATAGAATTTCTTTAATTGATCCATTTTCTTATTGTCATCTTGTTTTCGTTTCTCTGGTTCATTATCCTTATCTGACATATTTATACCCCTCCTAATAAAGCATAGAGATTTTTCCAAAAACATCATTAAGAGTGTATTCAAGTCAGAGTTCAGAAATGACATGATACGGATAATACCCTTATTGCAATAAAAAATCCCCTTGCAATTATTTTAAAATCTAATTGCAGGGGACCAAATTTTAATCACAGTAATCCAACCATTTTTAATCCATGTAATATTCCATCGTTATTTACGGATTTTGTAATATAACGTGCTGCAGCCTTTGCTTCTGGTTGCCCATTACCCATCGCTACACTGTTTTGAACTTCCGTAAGCATTTCAATATCATTAAGACCATCTCCAAATGCATACTGCTTTTCATCCGGATAGTCCGTATAAGCTAATAATTTGTTAATTCCATTTGCTTTAGAACCATTGGCTGGCAAAATGTCGACGGATTTGTCATGCCAACGAACAAATTGAAAATCCTCAAACGCTTTTTCATATTGCTTTTCTTCTCCAGCTGTATTAAATAAAAGTGCCTGATATATTTCTCTGCCTTTATAGAAAGCTGGATCATGTGTAGGATAATGTACTGATTTTAAGCTGTTAATACTTTCTTGAATATATTCATGATCTTCTGGTACATTCGCTTTCATGGACTCATGATTCATAAACACAATGGGGTGATCTCGATCAAGGGCAAACTGAGTAAGTTCTTCTAGAGAACTTGCCTTTAGTGGGTTCGCATATATAACTTTACCTTTATACACAACGTATTGACCGTTATAGCAGACATACGTATCAATTTCTAGTTCTTTTCGTATATCTTCAAACATAAATGGTGCCCGACCAGTAGCAATCGCAACCTCATGCCCAAGCTTTTTTAATTGAAATATTGCATCTTTCGTTGAAGGCGGTAATAATTTATCCCCTTCAGTTAGAAGGGTGCCATCAATATCAAAAAATATAATACTTGATTCTTTAACCACTATATCCCTCTATTCTTTAACGATGTCATACGACTCTATTATGGAGAAAGTAGTAATAGTATTCAACTTATATTACTTTGTACGTTTGTTGTTTCTAATTCAAGCCTGCGAAATACAATCCAAAATATGGCTAAAGTTATCATTAGAAAACTAGCAAAAATGTACACTGCAGAAAGTGGCAAATACATTAAAATTATGAATGAAACCATCGGACCTAATGCTGAACCAACATCTACAACTACCGTATGAGCGGTCATCATTTTAACACGATCCGTACGAACGGCAGCACGAGCCGCGAGTGTGTCTGTGGTAGTGGTAAATATTGTTGATAATAATTGGAATAAGAATATAAATAAAATTAACATTGCAATGGAAGAAGTATATGCCATTGCTGATAATAGAATAGATCCACCAATTAGCGGGACAAGAATAATTGGATAAATGAGAGTACGCTGATCGATCATTTTACCGATGGCTGGAGCAATAAATGGGTCCCATGCCCATCTGATAGCTTGCATAGTACCAGCTAACGTAGCTACTCCTAGAATAATAGTTCCTATTTGTATTGGACGTTGATATACATTTTCTAGTAAAGGACTGATAGTTGAATTAAATAATCCCATAATAATAAAGCCTTGGGTAATCCCTGTAGCTAGAACGAGTACAGTGAAAGGAGTCAGCCATTTTGTTTTTTGGACTGAAATAGGAGCGGGAGAATCTTGTTTCTCACCTCTATTAGGAGGGACCACAAACCAAGCCACTGGTATTGCTAGTAAACTAATAAGAGAAAATAACGCAGTAACAAATAGAATAGAAGTTTGATCGACTAAGAATCCTCCTGCTAACATACCGGTAAGACCACCTAATCCCCATAATCCATTATACAACCCCATATGCCATCCACGATTATTATCAGTTGTTACATCTATGACTGTTAAAAATCCTCCTAATCTTATAAACGACCAGGCTACTCCCCATAAAGCCCGCATAATAACAAGCATCCAAAATCCTTCAAAGATACCATAAGATAATGTGGTAATTACGGCAAGAATGAGTGCAATAAAAACGCCTGTCCTCAGTTGGAAATGTTTATAAAAAAAGCCCACTAATGGATTTAATGGCAATCGAATAAAACGATTAATCGATAACAATACTCCAATTTGCCATATTTCCGTAAGTCCAAAATCTTGCCAAAATAACGGGAGCACGATAAATAACATGGCATCACCCATAACCGCAACCCCCGTAATAATGGCAATCCATGCAACCTTACTACGAGAAGAAAAATTCATGAAGTTAGCACCTTCCTACTATGTATGTATTTTCAGAAAATAACATTTTATTATAACACAATCTGTTAAAGATAGGAGTAGCAGTATCATAAATTTAGTTCTTATTTTCTATTATTTTTCGACTTTTAGTTTCACAAAATTCAACAAATCGCTTACAATCATACTAGAATGTTGTCAGTTAGGAGTTAAAAAATGAAAAAAATATTGCCAATTATCCTATGTATCCCGCTATTATTAGTAGGCTGCCTTAGTCCAACTTCCGTAAAGGTAGTAGCGGATGCATATGAAGCTGCAATTGTGGAAGACGATGAATTAGTTGCTAGATATTTTTCTGAGGAGTATTTGGCACAACATTCCGCTGAAGAACTAACGCAAGAAATGGCTGAAGATGTAAGAAATCGCTATGGTGTAAACATGATGAATTTGAAAGAATTACGTATTAGAGAAATGCAAGATAGTTATGTAGAAGAACTAGAAAAGCGGTATGATAACGATGATTGGAGTATTGTAGTGGCTCAAACGAACGATCAAGAAGTGGTTGTTTGGACGATAATTCGTGGTGAAGCAAGCTATATTCTTGTCAATAGTGATCGAATGAGTTTTGATAGATATAATGAAGAAATTATTAGCTAAACTAAAGAAATGGAGATGACATGATGAAAGTAAAAATTAATCGTAATGCAGCAAAGGTATTAAAACGTATGTTGTTAGAGGATGGCTCAGATAAAAAGGTTCGTATATATATCTCTCATATGCATGGTGATCACGCACATTATGGGATGTCTTTAGATACTCCCGGTGAACATGATGTTATTGTACAAACTGACAAAGATGTCGATATTATATTAGATTCTAGAGAAGAATTTTTAGATGGAATTTGGATTCAATACTTCTTTGTGGAAGATGAAGGATTTGTAATAACGAATCCAACAAAAGGCCATCACCATCATCATTAATTATATAAAAATCTGTAGAGCAGCAGTTTTGCTATCTACAGATTTTTTTATTTTGAATGTGATAGGATGTAATCCCTGCATTTCTTATGCTTAATCATGAGGATAGACGTGGAAAAACAATCTGTAAATGTGGTATTTTATTATATTTGTCGAATTAGGAGTTATCTCATAAGGACTATTCGTCAAAATTATTTGTACAAGCATGATTTAAATAGCCTATGCATAGGATATAGAAATCGTTGCAAGATGGAGGGAGTCATCGATGGATATAATCAACAGAGTGAAAAATTTGAGAGATGAAGAAAAACGATTAGAATGGGAAGGTACATTCGCAGATTATTTAGAGATTGTAAAGGAACGTCCAGAAGTTGCTCAAACCGCACATTCACGTGTGTATAATATGGTTAAAAGTGCAGGAGTAAAGGAACGTGATGGTCGTAGGATGTATGAATTTTTTGGATCGTCCATTTTTGGCTTAGAGTCTGCAATTGAACGATTAGTAGAAGAATATTTTCATCCAGCTGCAAAACGCCTCGATGTTAGAAAACGTATATTGTTATTAATGGGGCCGGTAAGTGGGGGAAAATCAACGATTGTTAGTATGTTGAAGCGAGGACTAGAGCAATACTCTCGGACAGATGAAGGTGCAGTGTATGCAATAAAAGGATGTCCGATGCATGAAGATCCTCTACATTTAATTCCACAACATTTAAGAGAAGATTTTTTTCAAGAATATGGTATTCGTATTGAAGGTAGTTTATCACCATTAAATACGATGAGATTAGATAAAGAATACGGTGGGAGAATTGAGGATGTAAAAGTAGAGAGAATCTTTTTCTCTGAAGATAAACGAGTAGGAATTGGTACGTTTAGTCCGTCCGATCCTAAATCACAAGATATCGCTGATTTAACAGGAAGTATAGATTTTTCTACAATAGCAGAGTTTGGTTCTGAATCAGATCCCCGTGCTTATCGTTTTGATGGAGAACTAAATAAAGCAAATCGAGGAATGATGGAATTCCAGGAAATTTTAAAGAGTGATGAGAAATTTTTATGGCATCTACTTTCCTTAACACAAGAAGGAAACTTTAAAGCTGGAAGGTTTGCTCTGATATCGGCAGATGAACTTATAATTGCTCACACGAATGAATCAGAGTATAAATCATTTATTTCTAATAAGAAAAATGAAGCATTACATTCTCGAATGATTGTTATGCCAATACCTTATAATTTGAAAGTTAGCGAAGAGGAACGTATTTATCAAAAAATGATTAAAGAAAGTGATATATCAGATGTACATGTAGCACCACATGCTTTACGAGCTGCTGCTATCTTTTCTATTTTAAGTAGATTAAAAGAATCAAAAAAACAAGGCGTTGATATTGTTAAGAAAATGCGTCTTTATGATGGCGAAAATGTAGAAGGTTTTAATCAAGTAGACGTAGAAGAATTGCGGAAAGAATATCAAGATGAAGGCATGGATGGAATAGATCCGAGATATGTCATTAATCGAATATCTTCTACCATTATTCGTAAAGAAGTCCCTTCCATTAATGCATTGGATGTTCTTCGCTCACTGAAAGAAGGTTTAGATCAACATCCATCCATTTCCAAAGACGATTTGGAAACGTATTTAAATTACATCTCGATTGCACGAAAAGAATATGATGAAATTGCTAAGAAAGAAGTACAAAAAGCATTTGTTTATTCATATGAAGAATCTGCCAAGACATTAATGGACAATTATCTCGACAATGTGGAAGCATATTGCAATAAGAATAAGCTTCGTGATCCATTGACTGGAGAAGAAATGAATCCAGATGAAAAATTAATGCGTTCGATTGAAGAACAAATAGGAATTTCAGAAAATGCGAAGAAAGCATTCCGAGAAGAAATTTTAATTCGGTTATCAGCTTATGCTCGAAAAGGGAAACGTTTTGATTATAATTCGCATGAACGTTTAAGAGAAGCAATTCAGAAGAAGTTATTTGCAGATTTAAAAGATGTGGTTAAAATCACCACCTCGTCCAAAACACCGGATGAATCACAACTAAAGAAAATTAATGAAGTTATTGCTCGTCTTATTGATGAACATGGTTATAATTCAGTTTCTGCTAATGAATTACTTCGATATGTTGGAAGTTTATTGAATAGGTAAATAGATAAATAGATATGATAAAAACCCAAAAGTTAGAGTAGATAGTCTAACTTTTGGTTTTTTTTATTATACAATTTGATCTGATTTCCAAATCAAAAGTCTGTCCATTTGACATTATACCTATAGGGGTATAAAATGAAGGCAATCGTTACGAAAATAGAGGATAGGAGGGGAAATAATAATGGAATACGATGTTCAAACTAAAAATAGATTAAAACGAATTGAAGGACAACTTCGGGGAGTCTTGAAGATGATGGAAGAAGAAAAAGAGTGTAAAGATATTATTACACAGTTGTCTGCAAGCCGGACAGCCATTGACCGTACGATTGGTGTTTTAGTCAGTACGAATTTAATTGAGTGTGTCCGAAACGCAGAAGAACGTGGTGAAGATAGTGATGAACTAGTGAAAGAAGCTGTCAATATGCTTGTAAAGAGCAGATAATAAAAAGGTTGACAGTTCCTTTTTTTAGTAATAATATATACCTATGCGGGTATGGGTAACTAGGATTATAAGTTATCTAATTCACTCGTTTTTTATTTCATTAATTTAATACCTATGCGGGTATAAAAAGGAGGAAAGAATTATGGAAAAAAAGAAGACAACCATTGTACTTTTTAGTGGAGATTATGATAAAGCAATGGCTGCATACATTATTGCGAATGGTGCAGCAGCATATGACCATGAGGTAACCATCTTCCATACATTTTGGGGGCTAAATGCACTCAGAAAAGAAGAACAAGTACCTCTCAAGAAAGGTTTCATGGAAAAGATGTTTGCGAAAATGATGCCGCGCGGTGCAAATAAAATGGGGCTATCCAAGATGAATTATGGTGGGATGGGACCAAAAATGATAAAGCAAATAATGAAAAAGCATAATGCGATGCCATTACCAGATTTAATTAATTTAGCTCAAGAACAAGATGTGAAGTTAATTGCATGTACGATGACAATGGATTTGCTAGGACTTCAAAAAGAAGAATTGATAGATTACATCGAGTACGCAGGAGTGGCTGCATATATTGGTGATGCTGAGGAGGGACAAATTAACCTATTCATATAATCTAAGGGAGGAAACTATGATGGAATACTTGAAAACAGATCATCAAGTTGATGCTAAGGGATTTGCATGTCCAATGCCAATTGTAAAAACGAAAAAAGCGATGAATAATGTGAATGCAGGGGAAATAGTTGAAATTCTTGCAACTGATCAAGGTTCAAAAGCGGATATACAGGCTTGGACAAACAGTGCTGGACACCAATATTTGGGAACAATCGAAGAAGGTAATGTACTCAAGCATTATTTACGAAAGACTACAGAGGTGGAAAAAGAAGAAATGATATTCTCAAAAACTATAGATAACGAAGAATTAATGAAAAAGTTATTGGACTATCATACCGATCAAGCAATATTGGTAGACGTGCGTGAGCAAGCAGAATATGCATTTGGCCATATTCCACAGGCGATTTCCATTCCTTTAGGAGAAATAGATAATCGCAAGGACGAACTAGATAAAGACAAGACAATCTATATTATTTGCCGAACTGGTACACGTAGCGGGATGGCAGCTCAAAAGCTCATTGATAGCGGTTTTGGAAATGTAGTTAATGTCAAACCAGGGATGAGTGAATGGTCAGGGTATATGCAAAGCGATATTTAAGCCGAGAAGGCATTTTATTTTTAATATTTCAGATACAGATGAGGGTATAAAAATGATAACAAAGATGAGCACAGATGAATTAACACAGCGCATTTTGCAAAAAGAAGAATTGTTTATTTTGGATGTTCGTAATCAATCAGATTTTGAAGATTGGAAAATAGAAGGTGAAAAACTTACGTACAAGAACATTCCTTATTTTGAATTATTAGAAGGTGTCGATGGTTTAGTAACGGAACTGCCATCTGATAAAGATATTCTGGTGGTTTGTGCAAAAGAAGGCTCTTCGGTGATGGTAGCGGAAATGCTTGTTGAGAAAGATGTTGATGTTTTCTATCTTGAAGGTGGAATGAAAGCATGGAGTGAGCATTTAGAGCCAATAAAATTAGGTGATTTAATTGGTAAAGGTGAATTGTATCAATTTGTACGAATCGGAAAAGGATGTTTATCTTATATGATTATCTCAGATGGAGAAGCGGCAATTATCGATTCGACAAGAATGATAGATAAATATATGAAATTTACGGAAGAAAAAGAAGTCAAAATTATACACGCGATTGATACGCACTTACATGCAGATCATATTTCCGGAGGACGCAAACTTGCAGAACAAACAAGTGGGTCTTATTGGCTACCACCACGGGATGCAGAAGAGGTTACCTTTCAATATGAAAGACTAGAAGACGGCAGTCAACTGACAGTTGGTTCTTCAACGGTTGATATAAAAGCAATTTATACACCAGGGCACACGATTGGTTCAACATCGTTGATTATTGATGATATGTATCTATTGACAGGCGATATTTTATTTATTGATTCCATCGGAAGACCAGACTTAGCCGGAAAAGCTGAATCATGGAGTGATAATTTAAGAGATAGCCTGTATAACAAGTATAAAGAACTGTCTGGTGAATTAATTGTATTGCCAGCACACTTTATGATTATGGAAGAGTTGAATGAGGATGGTACTGTAGCGAAAAAATTAGCCAAGCTATATGAAGAAAACCACGGATTGAATATGGACGAAGAAGCGTTTACAAGATCTGTTACAAAAAATTTACCGCCACAACCAAATGCTTATCAACAAATTCGTGAAACCAATATAGGTAAAATTAACCCAGATATAGAAAAACAGCGTGAAATGGAGATTGGTCCAAACCGATGTGCTATTCGCTAACTTAAACTTTAACTAATTAGGAGGATAAAAAATGAATGTAAAAAAAGTGTTAGACGCAAAAGGATTGGCATGCCCAATGCCAATCGTAAGAACAAAGAAAGCAATAGGAAAAATTAATTCAGGTGAGATTATCGAAATCCACGCAACCGACCCAGGTGCAAAAAATGATTTGACTGCTTGGGCTAAATCAGGTGGTCATGAACTACTGGAGTCTAGGGAAGAAGACGGTGTATTCAAATTTTGGATTAAAAAAGCTCGTGACAAACAATAGAGATTGGACATAACAAAAAGTTTTTTTCAAAAGTCAAATGAATGATAGCTAGAATAAGCGTAAGAAATATACGGAATCTCCTTGAAAATCAAAAATCGATTTTCTGCGTGCGATGCAATGTTGTCGAGGTCTTCCTTGTCCTGTGGGAGTAAGGCCTAGGTGAGACCCCGGATTGCGAAGCAACCGGAGGCTCATCAGTCACCCACGGAAAGCGAAGTATATTTCTGAAGCGGGTTTTCAAAACCTATTCATTCGGATTTAACTTTTGTGTAAATATTTTTGTCTCAACCCCTTTCTTTTGTGAGGAGGGAAAATTGTGGAATTTGATATTTTATTAATGATTACGGTTTTTATGATTGGATTTATTGGATCATTAATTTCCGGAATGATTGGGATCGGTGGATCGATCATAAAATATCCACTGTTGTTATACATCCCGTCTATGCTAGGTTTAACTGCTTTCACTGCGCATGAAGTATCAGGAATTAGTGCCGTACAGGTATTTTTTGCAACTATTGGTGGTGTTTGGGCTTATCGTAACACTGGTTATTTACACCGTTCGTTAATTGGATATATGGGTGTGAGTGTATTAATTGGTAGTATTATTGGAAGTTTCGGGTCTAGTTCTTTTTCTGAAGGAATCATCAATATTGTTTATGGTTTATTAGCAATAATAGCAGCAATCATGATGTTTATTCCAAGAAAAACGGTTAATGCTAAATCTGATCAGATCCAGTTTAATAGAGTAGTAGCGAGTGTGTTGGCATTAATTGTTGGAATTGGAGCAGGGATTGTGGGGGCAGCTGGAGCATTTTTATTAGTACCGATTATGCTTACCCTTTTAAAAATTCCAATGAGAGTTACAATTGCATCATCCTTAGCAATTACTTTTATCTCCTCTATTGGTTCAACAATCGGTAAGATTTCGACAGGTCAGGTCCCGCTGCTTCCAGCTGTTATTATGATTATTTCAAGTTTAATTGCAGCACCACTTGGAGCGAAGATAGGACAAAAAGTTAATACATCGTTACTTCAGTGGATTCTAGCGATATTAATTACTGGAACTGCAATCAAAATATGGACAGATATTATTTTTAATTTATAGGGCTAGACTTGTTAGCCCTATTTTCAATTATTAGGAAATAACTTGTATTCTATTGCATAGGATAAAGAAAGTATTTTATAGCTTGAAAATACTGAAAATTATAATAATAGGAGAGGGTTAACATGCCGGAAGAACATGAGCATAATTTTGTAGTTTCCCAGGAAAACTGGTCTCTCCATCGTAAAGGATATCAAGATCAGCAACGACATAATGATAAAGTTAAAGATGCGATTAAAAACAATTTACCTGATCTGGTTAGTGAAGAGAATATTATTATGTCCAATGGTCGCGATGTCGTGAAGATACCGATACGTTCACTAGATGAATATAAAATTCGATATAATTATGAGAAATCAAAACATGTCGGGCAAGGGGATGGAGAATCAGAAGTTGGAGATGTCGTAGCTCGTGATCCGAATGCTTCCCAACAAGGACAACAAGGGCAGGGTAATGGAAAGAAAGCAGGAGATCAGCCAGGAACCGATTTTTATGAATCTGAGGTATCTATTGCGGAAATTGAAGAAGCATTGTTTCAAGAGTTAGAGCTACCAAATCTTGAACAGAAAGATGAAGCGGAAATTACCACAGAAAAAATTGAATTTAATGATGTTCGTAAAAAAGGTCTAATGGGAAATGTTGATAAGAAGCGTACTATTTTAACTGCATTAAAACGAAATGCACGTGAAGGGAAGGCGCAAATTACTCCTATTTATAATGATGATCTCCGTTTTAAAACATGGAATGAAGTAATTAGGCGAGACTCTAAAGCAGTTGTTATAGCAATGATGGATACAAGTGCTTCTATGGGGACTTTTGAGAAGTATATGGCACGAAGCTTTTTCTTTTGGATGAATCGTTTTTTGCGTACGAAGTATGATACTGTAGAATTTGAATTTATAGCGCATCATACCGAAGCAAAAGTTGTTTCTGAGAAAGATTTCTTTTCTAAAGGAGAGAGTGGTGGAACGATTTGTTCTTCTGCTTATTATAAAGCATTAGAAGTTATTGAAGAGAAGTTTAATCCAAGAAGCTATAATATTTATCCATTCCATTTTTCTGATGGTGAGAATATTAGCTCAGATAATGCTACTTGTATAGATCTAGTCCATGAAATTATGGAAAAATCGAATATGTTTGGATATGGCGAGGTTAATGGCTATAATCGCTATTCTACGTTAATGAATGCCTATAAGAATATTGAAGATCCGAAATTTAAGCATTATATATTAAAAGAAAAAGCAGATGTCTATCATGCGATGAAAAGTTTCTTTCATAAGCAGTCCGAAAAAGTATAGTGGTAAAGGCTCAAAAGTAAGGTAACACATGCTTTTGAGCCTTTTAATATTTTCTTTGAAAGGGATTATAAGCGAAGCATTGTTAATTTTTATTCTCTAATGATTATTAAATCCCTTTATCCTGAGAGTAGTAAAAAACCGACTGTATGTTTCACTTTATTGTTCACAAGCATTTTTTACTTGTTTAAAATCTAGATATTTAAAACTCTGGCAATTCTACGTAAATTTTTTAGCTCTGTATCATAGACTATTAATAAGTGATTGAGGAGGGATATTTGTTGGATCAGACAAAAGAATTATCATATGCAATTGAAGAAATTACGGAAGTGGCAAAGGGATTTGGGCTTGATTTTTATCCGATGAGGTACGAGATTTGCCCAGCGGATATTATTTATACATTCGGTGCATATGGTATGCCTACCAGGTTTACCCATTGGAGTTTTGGAAAACAATTTCATAAAATGAAACTTCAATATGATTTAGGATTAAGCCAAATTTATGAATTAGTCATTAATTCAGATCCATGCTACGCTTTTTTATTAGATACAAATAGCTTGGTGCAAAACAAATTGATTATTGCACATGTTCTTGCTCATTGTGATTTCTTTAAAAATAATATTCGTTTTTCTAATACACGTCGTGATATGGTGGAGAGTATGACTGCTACTGCAGAGAGAATTGCTCATTATGAAATGGTTTATGGTAAAGACGAAGTGGAAAGTTTTCTCGATGCAGTATTATCGATTCAAGAGCATATTGATCCATCTATCGTTCGTTCTAAATTACCACAAAACGAGGAGGAAGAAATAGAGGATACTACAAAATCGAGAGTATCTGAGTACGATGATTTATGGAAATTAGATGAAGATCAATTAAAACAAGAACCAAAGAAAAGAAAAAAAACGAAGAAAATACCAGCACAACCAGAGAAAGATATTCTTCTATTTATTGAAAAATACAGTCGTGAACTTGAAGGTTGGCAACGGGATATTTTAACGATGATGCGTGAAGAAATGCTTTACTTTTGGCCACAACTGGAAACAAAAATTATGAATGAAGGTTGGGCATCTTATTGGCACCAACGTATTATGCGAGAACTTGATTTAACAACGAATGAAACTATTGAATACTCTAAATTAAATGCAGGCGTAGTACAGCCATCTCGAACTTCCATAAATCCATATTATTTAGGCATAAAAATATTTGAAGACATCGAGGATCGATATAACCATCCTACAAAAGAAATGATAGAAAATGGTTACAAACCGAATGGTGGAAGAGAAAAAATCTTTGAAGTCAGAGAAATTGAATCGGATATTTCGTTTATTCGTAATTACTTAACAAAAGATCTTGTTGCGCAAGAAGATATGTATCTTTTTGAGAAAAAAGGAAGAGATTATCGCATTACGGAAAAAGATCATCAGCAAATTCGCGATCAACTTATCTCCATGCGGGTTAATGGTGGTTTTCCGTATATTACGGTAGAGAATGGAGATTATCTTCGCAATGGTGAACTGTATCTTGTACACGGGTACGAGGGAATTGAGTTAGATATAAAATACTTGGAACACGTAATGCCATATATTTATCAGTTATGGGGAAGAACCATTCATTTAGAGACCGTTTTGGAAGAAAAAGAAATGTTATACACGTATGATGGAAAAGAAATGCTAAAACGAAAAATATAACAAACGGGGAAAAATAAAAATATCTTTTATCCCTCCTCTTGGTGACATCGTAGTTCTAATCCTTTATAATAATTATAATTTTCACTTAAATGGGAGGAGAGATGAAATTGCTGATACAGGATTTGTTTACACCATATCCGAGATTAGACACAAATCGATTAATCTTAAGGCAAGTGGAGGAAAGTGATATAGATGATATCCATGCTTATGCATCGGATCCAATGTTAACAACACATTTAACTTGGGACGCCCATCGAACGTTACAAGATACTCATGCTTTTATTCAGTTCGCATTTAAGCAATACGAGGAAAATGGTGTTGGTCCTTGGGCAATTGTATGGAAAGAAAAAAATCAGGTAATTGGAACAATTGATTTAGTTTGGAATAAAAAACATTACAGTGCAGAATTAGCTTATGCAATATCTCGAGAATTTTGGAGGCAAGGTCTAGGTACTGAAGCAGTAAAGAAAATAATTAACTTTGGCTTTAAAGAAATGGAGTTAGAACGGATTCAAGCAAGGTGTGTACCGGATAATATTGCTTCTTATCGTCTAATGGAAACAGTAGGGATGACATATGAGGGTACGCTGCGAAAATCAATGTTTCGTAAAGGAAAACAAGAAGATATAAAGATGTACTCTATATTGCGAAATGAATATGTGTAATTAACATAGGCGCAAGCAAAGCCTGACGTGGTTAGTTCAGTTATTATGAAACTGATTCGTGCAAAAAAGCTTCTCGCTGCTATTGACGAGAAGCTTTCTTATCTTTTTCCTGAAAGTACGTATATAACGATTTTAATGTATCAGCATTTAATTCAATATTATTTTCAAATGCATATTTCACTGCATAACCTAAGGCTAAAGTCATTCCACCAGCAACACTTCCACCTATAACAGAGCCTGCACCTGGAACAAATTTTGTCACCTGTCGAAAGATAGTTCTACCAATATTACCTGTAATGGTAGCAATGGTAAGTTCTCTTGCTTTCTTTTTGGAGAGAGGTTTTTCGTAAAGGGCAGCTAAACGAACAATTAGACCAACTTGTATTCCAGTAAGCGGAACGAAATCAGAACCTGGTAATGGAACAGCGCCTACAGCTGTTGCAGATCCGGAAGCTGCTAAAATCCATTTGTTTGCAGTAGCAGACTTTTCTTTGATTAGTCGTGCGAACTGAATTTCTTTATGTTTTTTTTTAAGAATACTTAAAATTTCATCGCGCAATTGATGAATATTTTCACCGGTACGTGATGATATCGGTACGACAGTGTAACGATTTTTCGTATGCTTCTTTATATATTGAACAAGAGTCGGAATATCATCTGCAGCATCAATTTTATTTAATACAAATACAATATTTTTGTTGTGTTTTTCAATTAGTTCGAAGGATTTTCGTTCCCCATCAGAAAATACAGTACCTGCAGCGTTTAAGAAAAATAAAACAACATCTGCTTGTTGGTAGAAAGAAATAGTTTCCTCCGAATTTTTATGATTAATATCATCTAGACCTGGAGTATCTGCAAAAATAATTTTATCTCGATAAATATACTTATCAATTCCAGTCGTTTCTCCTGGTTTTGCTCCAACCTTTGCTACTTCATCACCAATTAATTGGTTTATGGTAGAAGATTTCCCAGTGTTTACATCACCTATCATTGCAAATAATATCTCTTTATCTAACTGATTATTTATTTTAGAAGTTTCTTGATTATAAGCCTGTTCAAAATCTTTTTCATTAAATTCTTGCACGTTCTCACACTCCTTAACTGTACTATTCCCTAATATATCGAATCATACACCAGTTATTCGATTCTAGCTAGTAAGTACGATATATGATCTGAATATTAATATCGTTTTGAATTAATGTTAGTTTCTGCTATAATAATCAGAACATAGTAGTAGGTACTAAATTGAGGAGGGGGAAATAATTGATGAAGCAATCTGATTTAATTGCACCAGAGCAGTACAATATTATAAATGATTTTGAGAAATATGCAGAAGATCAAACGAGAATTGCAGTGAAATGGGAAGACGAAAAAGGTGAATCTAAACAGATAACGTACAAACAATTATTTGATAATGCCAACAAAATAGGGAACTTATTTCTAGAAAATGGATTATCAAAAGGTGATAAGATTCTTGTCATGCTTCCGAGATTGATGGAAACCTATGAAATTTATCTTGCAGCACTAAAGACAGGAATTATTATTATTCCCAGTTCTGAAATGTTTCGATCAAAGGATTTACAATATCGTATAACTCATGGTGAAGTGAAGGGTGTTGTAAGTTATTCAGCGTACACTAGCGAATTCCAAAATGTAGGGGAATTTCATGATTTAATAAAGTTTTCTGTTGGGGAGGAGAAATCTGAATGGTTGTCTTTAGATTATTTGAAACAAACAGCTTCTTCCAAATTAGAGACTACGATTACTAAAAAAGATGATATTGCTTTCTTACCTTATACATCAGGAACAACGGGTAATCCAAAAGCAGTTATGCATACACATGGCTGGGGCTATGCTCATATGCAA
The DNA here is from genome assembly GCF_000340475.1 of Oceanobacillus kimchii X50. Taxonomy (NCBI): domain Bacteria; kingdom Bacillati; phylum Bacillota; class Bacilli; order Caryophanales; family Bacillaceae; genus Oceanobacillus; species Oceanobacillus kimchii. Next base: position 2,726,583 of record NZ_CM001792.1, on the reverse strand, counting down.
ACGGCGCCAGAACATTGGCTTAGTATAGAAGAGGGAGATACAGTATGGGCAACAGCTGCTCCAGGATGGCAAAAATGGGTGTGGAGTCCATTCTTATCCGTGTTATATAAGGGTGGTACTGCTCTCGTTTATCAGGGGAAATTCGAGCCAAAGAGGTATCTTGAAATCCTTGAAAGACATCAAGTAAATGTATTTTGTTGTACACCAACTGAATATCGTTTAATGGCAAAACTGGAAAATTTATCTGAATACCAGTTAGATGCTTTACACAGTGCAGTATCTGCGGGGGAACCATTGAATCGAGAAGTGATTGAGCGTTTTCGCAACCATTTTAATGTTACCGTACGTGATGGATATGGACAAACAGAGAATACATTATTACTTGGATTTTTAAAAGGAATGGAAGTAAGGCCAGGATCAATGGGGAAACCAACACCGGGCAATAACGTACTGGTAATTGATGAAGACGGAAATCCGGTTAAAAATGGAATAGTAGGAGATATTGCTATACCGCTAGATACGCCTGCTCTGTTTATCGGATATTATAAGGATGAAGAACGCACAATGAAATCACGACGCGGGGATTATTATGTAACTGGTGATCAAGCGCGAATTGATGAAGATGGATATTTCTGGTTTGAAGGAAGAAGTGATGATATTATCATTACTTCGGGATATACGATCGGACCCTTTGAGGTAGAAGATGCATTAGTTAAGCACTCCTTGGTTAAAGAGTGTGCTGTTGTAGCAAGTCCGGATGTGGAAAGAGGAAATGTTGTTAAAGCATTTATTATTTTACAAGAAGATATAATTGGAAATGATGCAGTAGTAAAAGAATTACAAGATCATGTGAAAAATAGTGTTGCTCCATACAAATATCCTAGGAAAATAGAATTTGTATCTGAATTACCGAAAACTACCTCAGGTAAAATACGGAGAGTGGAACTAAGACAGAAAGAAAAACAAAACGTGATGGATGATATTAAGCGTTAGAATAGATTAGAGTTGCCTGAATTTATGAAAATGAATTCGGGTTTTTTACTTGAATCAATTTCATAATCAAGATATTGTGTGTGAAACTCGAATAATGCTCTGTTTGATTTCATTGCAGACGAACGCTTTTTAACAGGCACGGCCTCAGCTAACTTGAAAAGAAGAACACTTTTTAAGTGGATCTTCAGCTCGTGCAATTCCTGCAGGAGTCACCATCTTTCATTCCAATCAAAGCCAGGTTTTTGCTAGAATCCGAAAATTAATATCTACTCTCAGTAATTATTTATATAACTTGGTAATTATGAAATTGATTCATCTTACAAAGTCAATAATATAGGTGGTTTTTAATGTATTGTATATGTAAAGGAGGGTGAAAGTAATGAGATTTATCGACACACATTGTGATGCACTTCTTAAATTGCAGATGGCAAAAAGGGGCTTTCAACAACCAAAAAGGGTATTGAATTTTGAAAATGATCATGAACTAAATACAAATTTAGAAAGATTGCAGCAAGGTGGGGTACAAGTACAGTTCTTTGCTGTTTTCATACATCCAGATGTACCGACAAATGAGCAATGGCAACATGCTTTAGAACAAATAGATTTGTTTTATTCGGAGATTATTGAGAAACATCCGCAAATAAAACATATTAAACAATGGGATGAAATTAACAATCTTAAAGAACATCAAATTGGTGCAGTCCTAACGTTAGAAGGAGCAGAAGCAATAGGTAATGACTTGGTGAAATTGAGATATCTATATCGTTTAGGAGTTCTTTCGATTGGGTTAACATGGAATCATGCTAATTTATGTGCAGACGGTGCGGAGGAACCACGAGGTGGTGGATTAACAAGATTAGGTAAGTCGGTTGTTGAAATGAACAATAACCACATGGTCTTTACGGATGTTTCTCATTTAACCGTAGAAGGCTTTTGGGATGTAATGAAAAGTGCAAAATATCCTTTTGCTTCACATTCTAATGTTCGCGCAATTTGCGATCATCCAAGAAATTTATATGATGATCAAATTAAGGCGTTGATTGATTGCAACGGACAAATACAGCTTGCGTTGTATCCACCATTTCTTGTAAAAAATGCAGAGTCTGCTAAACTAACGGATCTTTTTCATCATATAGATCATATATGTGCGTTAGGTGGTGAGAAACACATTGGATTTGGATCAGATTTTGATGGTATTTCATATTTTATTGAAGGACTCGAGGATGCTTCTAAGTATGAGTTATTGCGAGATGAGTTACAAAAGCATTATTCTGAGCATTTAGTAAGAGGATTTATATATCAAAACTTTATTAATCATTTACCTCATGTATAAGAAGCTTTGATTTTTCTAATACTAGCCATTAGAAATGAAAAGAATGGCAGGTGCTTTCCATGTTACGATTCCTCGTTTTAACACTGGTATTATTATTTAGTATTAATCATATAGAGACTTCTGCTGAGCCTTTGGAATTGGATACTCCAAAGAATACGATACATGAATGGAAAGAAATCGAAAATCATGTAGAAAAAATACATGTAGATACTCATTATATTGAATATCGTCGAAATTTTATTAAAGAAACAAGACCTTGTAAAATTTATCATCATATACGTACTATTGTTTACTATTGTGAGATACATGGACATACAAAAGTAGAAACGGTTTTAGAAAAGATTGAACATAGTGAAGATCATTCATAATAAATGATAAAAGTGATGCGTTGGTTGACATACTACTTTCATATCACACTAAGATTAATACGAAAAAATTTATTGACATTTCGTACATTTTGCATTATTATTCTACCAATAACTTTATATATGTTTTTTCTTATCATGAGAGGTGGAGGGATATGGCCCTAAGAAACCTCGGCAACAGGTTCTTCATAGGATACTGTGCCAATTCCATCAAGCGAGTCGCTTGGAAGATAAGAATAGAATGACTTTTTAGTTGCTAACCTCTATTCTTATTGCAGAATAGAGGTTTTTTGAATGAAGAGGGAGGAATAATATTGACTAATAAATCTGATGGAACTTTAAATTTTAATACGATTGCTCAACATGGAGGACAGGAGTTTGATAAGGAAACGAATGCTAGGGCGGTACCTATTTATCAAACTACATCCTATGGGTTCGAAAGTCCGGAACAAGCTGCGTCTCTTTTTCAAATGCAAGAAGCTGGCTACATTTATTCTCGTAATGCAAATCCAACAAACCGAGTTCTGGAAAAGCGCATAGCAGAATTAGAGGGAGGAATTGATGCATTTGCAGTTTCTTCTGGACAATCCGCTATTACCATTGCTTTATTAACACTTGCGAAAGTAGGCGATGAAATTGTGGCAACAAATGAGTTGTATGGTGGTACTTATAATCTATTTTCTGAGACGTTTAAACGCTTTGGTGTAACGGTCCGTTTTGTCGATGGCACAAACTTCTCGGAAATATCCTCATCCATTAATGAGAATACGAAGGCAATCTTTACGGAAACAATTGGTAATCCTGGATTGCAAATAGCTGATATCAAAGCGTTAAGCACTATAGCGCATAATCATGGAATACCTTTAGTCGTTGATTCTACATTTACTACTCCATATTTACAACGGCCATTTACATTTGGTGCAGATATTGTAGTCCATTCAACTACAAAGTTTATAGGAGGACATGGAACAT
>NZ_CM001792.1:2344610-2422661 GCF_000340475.1 Oceanobacillus kimchii X50 | reverse complement strand
TTCTTTATGAGGCTTAGTCGCACTTATACCCCTGGGTGAAAAGAAGACTGCCGAATGTTCTTTATGAGGCTTAGTTGCACTTATACCCTCGGGGTGATAGTCATCATCAGTTCGGCACCTCAATGTGTTTCCTATATCTCAGTTGTTTTGTTTCAGTTGCTATGTTGCTAAACGGGCACTAGCGCCATTGTCCTTATTACAGATAAGTTTGATAATATGTTAAAATAAATTTATATGTCCTTCTTAATGATTCAGTAAAATCTTCACCTTTTTAATACTTATTTAATAGCTAGCAATCGTGTTAGAAATAACCAAAAATGACAAGTTCAGTATAGCTTAAAAGAGTTGATAATTAATTTGAAATGCTTTAAGATTATAATGAGAATAAATTGAGAATGGATATAAATTCATTTGATGAAAATAAAGTACTTGGAGGTATGTTTTATGTCAGGATCAGTTTTAGAAATCAAAAATCTTCATGTAAGCATAGAGGATAAAGAGATCTTAAAAGGGGTAAACCTTACAATAAAAGGTGGAGAATTTCACGCAATTATGGGACCAAATGGTACTGGTAAATCAACACTAGCATCAGCAATCATGGGCCACCCTAAATATGAAGTTACAGAAGGAAGCATTACACTTGATGGTGAAGACGTATTAGAAATGGAAGTTGACGAGCGTGCTCGTGCTGGAATGTTCTTGGCTATGCAGTACCCAAGTGAAATTAGTGGTGTTACGACTTCTGACTTTTTACGTTCAGCAATTAATGCAAAACGTGAAGAGGGCGATGAGATCCCATTAATGAAATTTATCAAAGAATTAGATAAAGATTTAGATTTTCTTGATATTGATCAAAGTATGGCTACACGTTACTTAAACGAAGGTTTCTCAGGTGGAGAGAAAAAACGTAATGAAATCCTGCAATTAATGCAATTAAAACCAGAGATTGCGATTCTTGATGAAATTGACTCTGGATTAGATATCGACGCATTGAAAGTAGTTTCAAAAGGAATTAACCAAATGCGTTCAGATGAATTTGGTTGTCTAATTATTACTCACTATCAACGTCTACTTAACTATATTACTCCTGATTTTGTTCATGTAATGATGCAAGGTCGCGTAGTGAAATCTGGTGGACCAGAACTTGCAAAACGTCTTGAGGCAGAAGGTTATGAGTGGATTAAAGAAGAATTAGGTATTGAAGACGAAACCATTGAACAAAATGCGTAATGTAAGGAGGGATAGCATGACTGTAGAAACAAAACTTCCATTCAATCAAGATTATATAAACCTATTTTCAGAAGATCGTAATGAGCCACAATGGATGACGAAATTACGTTCAAGCGCTTTAGGTATGGTTGAATCATTAGAAATGCCGAAGCCAGATAAAACAAAAATCACAAATTGGAACTTTACAGAGTTCAAACATGAATATAAAGAAGGAAAAACAATTTCTTCCCTATCTGAATTACCGGAAGAACTAAAAGATTATTTCGATGACGAGAACAAGCCTAATAACTTGCTTATTCAACGAAATCAATCTGTTGCTTATAGTACATTACAAGATGATTTAGCATCAAAAGGTGTTATTTTTACAGATATCTTTACCGCGATGCGTAATTATAGTGATCTTGTAGAAAAGTATTATATGAAAGATGCTGTTGCAGTAGATCAAAATAAATTAACTGCACTACATGCAGCATTAGTCAATGGTGGTATTTTTGTATACGTTCCAAAAAACGTACAAATCGAAGAGCCGTTACAAGCAGTGTTTTGGCAAGAAGATGCAGAGAACGCTCTATTTAATCATGTGTTAGTAGTTGCTGAAGAAGGTAGTTCTGTTACTTATGTAGAGAATTATTTATCTCATAATGACGAGCAAGCATCTGTAGCAAATATTATTACCGAAGTATTTGCACATGATAATGCACAAGTTGCATATGGAGCTGTAGATAATTTTGCAGCAGGTACTACAACGTATGTAAACCGACGTGGGGTTGGACATCGTGACGCTCAAATAAACTGGGCATTAGGTCAAATGAATGATGGTAACACCGTTTCTGAAAACATTACGTATCTATTAGGAGATAACGCAACTTCTGAAGCAAAAGCAGTTTCTGTAGGGCGTGGAAAACAAACACAAAACTTCACATCAAGTATCCGTCAATTTGGTAAACAAACAGATGCTTATATCCTTCAGCGTGGAGTAATGAAAGGTGCAGCTTCTACTATCTTTAATGCAATTGGTAAAATTGAACATGGTGGTACGAAGTCAAATTCAGAACAAGAATCTAGAGTGCTTATGTTAAGTGAAAAAGCACGTGGAGACGCAAATCCAATTCTTCTCATTGATGAAGATGATGTAACTGCAGGACATGCAGCTTCTGTTGGCCGAGTGGACCCAATTCAAATGTACTATTTGATGAGCCGTGGTCTTAAACAGGAAGAAGCTGAGCGTCTTGTAATTCATGGTTTCTTAGCACCAGTAGTTTCACAGATCCCGATTGAGTCTATTCGTAAACAATTAACGCAAGTAATTGAAAGGAAAGTTTATTAATGGATGTAAATGCCATTAAACAACAATTTCCGATTTTAAACCAAGAAGTAAATGGACATCCGCTTGTATATTTGGATTCTTCTGCAACATCTCAAAAACCACTTTCAGTTATTGAAGCAGTCGAAGCTTACTATAAGGAAAATAATTCCAACGTACATCGTGGTGTTCATACACTTGGTACAAGAGCAACAGATCAGTATGAGGGATCGAGAGAAAAGGTTCGTTCATTTATTAATGCGGACAGTACAAAAGAAATCATTTTTACAAGAGGGACTACTACTTCAATTAATATCGTGGCGTCAAGCTATGCTAGAATGAATGTCGGACCAGGCGATGAAATAGTTATTACCCAAATGGAGCACCATAGTAATCTAATTCCTTGGCAGCAAGTTGCTAAAGCAACCGGAGCATCGTTGGTGTATTTACCGCTTCAAGAAGACGGTACTATTACGATTGAAGATGCCAAGAAGACAATTACTGGTCAAACGAAAATTGTAGCGATGGCACATGTTTCCAATGTACTTGGTACAATTAATCCTATTAAAGAAATTGCTGCTATTGCGCATCAACATGATGCAATTATGGTGGTCGATGGTGCGCAAGGGGCGCCTCATATGAAAGTGGATGTGGAAGATTTAGATTGTGACTTTTATGCGTTTTCTGGCCATAAAATGTGTGGTCCAACTGGAATCGGAGTATTATACGGAAAACAGCATTTATTAGAAAACATGGAGCCTATTGAATTCGGTGGTGAAATGATTGACTTTGTTAATCTATATGACTCTACTTGGAAAGAACTTCCTTGGAAATTCGAAGGTGGAACACCAATAATTGCTGGCGCTATAGGACTCGGTGCTGCTATTGATTTCTTAGAAGATATAGGACATCAAGAAATTGTCGATCATGAAAATGAATTGGCTGCATACGCATTAAAGCAAATGCGTACAATTGATGGACTTTCCATTTATGGACCTGAACAAAGAGCTGGGCTAGTAACATTTAATTTAGATGATGTACATCCACATGATACTGCTACTGTATTAGATGCAGAAGGCATTGCAGTGCGTGCTGGTCATCATTGTGCTCAACCTTTAATGAAGTGGTTGAATGTTTCAGCAACAGCTAGAGCAAGTTTTTACCTTTATAATTCGAAAGAAGATGTAGATCGATTGGTAGAAGGACTGTTAAAAACAAAGGAGTATTTTGGGAATGTCTTTGAATAACCTCGATACACTTTACCGACAAGTAATAATGGATCATTATAAAAATCCCAGAAATCGTGGTACTCTTGAAGGAGACTCTGTTACAGTTGATATGAATAACCCGACTTGTGGCGATCGCATTCAGCTTCAGTTACATGTTGTAGATGGAATTGTTCAAGATGCAAAGTTTGAGGGAGAAGGTTGTTCGATTAGCATGTCATCTGCTTCTATGATGACACAAGCGATTAAAGGGAAGAAGATAGAAGAAGCATTAGAAATGTCACATACATTTTCTGATATGATGTTGGGAAATGATGTAGATACAGAAGAAATGGGAGATATTGAAGCATTACAAGGTGTTTCTAAATTCCCTGCAAGAATAAAGTGTGCTACCTTACCCTGGAAGGCAATGGAAAAAGGGGTACATGATCAATAAAGCAGAGATGTTTTTTCTGCTAGGAGGAGGTTATCTATATGGCTAAAAATATGCCAGAAATCGATGAGTATAAATATGGATTTCATGATAAAGACGTATCTATTTTTCGTACGGAAAAAGGATTGACGCCACGAGTAGTAGAAGAAATTTCGAAAATGAAGGAAGAACCAGAGTGGATGTTAGAATATCGCTTGAAAGCTCTAGAGCATTTCTATAACCGCCCAATGCCACAATGGGGTGGAGACCTTTCTGGATTAGATTTTGATGAAATCGTCTACTATGTAAAACCATCTGAAAAACAAGGTAGAACTTGGGATGAAGTACCTGATGAAATCAAGCAAACATTTGATAAATTAGGTATTCCAGAAGCTGAGCAAAAATACCTTGCTGGTGTATCAGCTCAGTATGAATCTGAAGTTGTTTACCATAGCCTGAAAGAAGATCTTAAAGATCTAGGTATCATCTTTAAAGATACAGACACTGCATTAAAAGAAAATGAAGAATTATTTAAAGAGTATTTTGGTAAAGTAATTCCGTACTCTGATAATAAGTTCTCAGCATTAAATTCTGCAGTATGGTCTGGTGGATCTTTCATTTACGTACCAAAAGGAGTCGAAGCAACAACTCCACTTCAAGCATACTTCCGTATTAATTCTGAAAATATGGGACAGTTTGAGCGTACGTTAATTATTGTTGATGAAGGGGCTTCTGTACACTATGTAGAAGGTTGTACAGCTCCAGTTTATACAACAAACTCTCTACACAGTGCAGTAGTTGAGATTATTGTTAAAAAAGATGCATATTGCCGTTACACAACAATCCAAAACTGGGCAAACAATGTGTATAACCTAGTTACAAAGCGTGCAACTTGTGATGCGAATGCAACAATGGAATGGATTGATGGTAACATTGGTTCTAAATTAACAATGAAATATCCAGCTATCTTGCTTAAAGGTGAAGGTGCACGTGGAAATACACTTTCTATCGCACTTGCTGGTAAAGGACAGTTACAAGATGCTGGTGCGAAAATGCATCACTTAGCGCCGAACACGTCATCTACGATTGTTTCCAAGTCAATCTCTAAACAAGGCGGTAAAGTATCTTATCGTGGTTTAGTACACTTTGGTCGTAAAGCGGATGGAGCTCGTGCAAATATTGAGTGTGATACGCTTATTATGGATAATGAGTCTACTTCAGACACTATTCCGTATAACGAAATCTTAAATGACAACATTTCTTTAGAGCACGAAGCTAAGGTATCTAAAGTATCAGAAGAACAGCTCTTCTATCTAATGAGCCGTGGCTTATCAGAAGAAGAAGCAACAGAAATGATCGTAATGGGCTTCATCGAGCCATTTACAAAAGAACTTCCAATGGAATATGCGGTTGAAATGAACCGTTTAATCAAGTTTGAAATGGAAGGTTCTATTGGTTAATAAGCCACCCTTTGTATGGGGATGATGAAAGAATTAAATATGAGGATTTTGAAACATGCTGATTTTGTTTTGGTTCAGAATACCTCTTTAAGGTTGAAGGCGAACTTTTCTAGTTCGTCTTCTTTTATTTGGTCTGGGTTTTATAGATATTATTGGTTAGTATTTATTTCTTTTATAATTAATAGAATTATTCGGTAATCATAGTTTAGTTTATTTCTACATAGGTTAATCAATTTTAACTTTTCGAATAGGTGAGAGAAAAAGCCAAATTGCACAAATTGCTAATCCGGTTGCGGATATCCCTAAAACATTACGTGAACCAAATTCATCAGCAATGAACCCACCTAAAGGAGCACCTATAATAATCATGCTACGGTTAATAGACCGCATAGTTGTATTCATTCGTCCTTGTAATCGTAATGGGGTTATAGATTGTCTGTAACCCATCTCGTTTGGACCTTCTATACCCATAGCTATACCATATATAAATTGTCCAATCATAAGTAATATAATTGTACCCGTGACCATATTTGCTTGAACAGACTGCGCTGAAATAATTAGAATAACTGCAGGGAAATAGAGTATACGGGCTAGAGATATTGCTTTCCCCACACCTAATTTAATACCAATATAAGGAGCATAAGTTGCCCCAACTACAGCTCCAATTCCTGCAGAGGCTAATGTAACGCCAAGAATAAAAGAATTTAACCCTAGCTCAAGTAGTACATAAGTAATGAAGACAGTTGTTGACATGCTATGGAAAAGAAACCAAATATGTGTATTTAAGGCTAGTATTCGTAGAAATTTGTGTCCGTAAACCCAACTTATACCTTCCCTTAATAATTGATTGAAGGTTAGAGTGGAAACAGAACTGATTGGTTTAGGAGGATGTTTAATGAAAGATATAATAATACCTGAAAGAAAGTAAGATGCAGAATTAATTATAAGTGTAAATGGTGCAGTTATTAAAGACGTTATCCAACCCGCTAACGCTGGTCCACTAGTTTCGGCTACTGCTCCACTTTGCTCTAAACGAGCGTTTGCCCTTGTTAATAGCTGTCGAGGAACTAGTTGAGGTAGAAATGATTGGTATGCTGAATCGTTAAAAATGGAAAGAATTCCAAACAAAATCATTATTGAATAGATAGTTATCATATTGAGCATATCAAAGCTGTACAGTAAGAAAATAAGTATTAATAGGATACCACGACAGATATCTGTAGTTGCAATAACCAATTGTCGATTGGTTCTATCAATTAATACACCTATTATTAATCCCAAAAAAACATATGGTAGCCACCTAGAGGCATTTATCCAACCAACATCTATAGCAGAACCTTCTAAATGCACAACAATTAAAACTTGTAACACAAATGTAGTAACATATGTTCCAAAATAAGTACTGGTTGAAGCAATCCAAAAAGCATTGAATCCGTTTACTGAACTAAGTTTCATCTATTTTTTCATTCCCCTATAATTTTATATAACCCCAAATACTCGTACCGTATTCTGGTACAGTTTTTTAATTTATTATGCTAATTTCCTTTTATTACAATTTGATACACTTTGGAATATGTAATTAATCAAGTTCGATATGGAAGTATCAAACGGTTTAGTTAAATACAAAATTCAGGTACATTGTAAATTATATTTGGATTTTGAATATCTATTCTATCTTGATTTATTTATACTAACTCTATAAACCAAAACTGCATTGGAAATCCAAAAAAGTGTTGAATAGACGTGCTCTATAAACTAAAACTACATTGGGAATCCGATAAAGTGTTGAATAGACGTGCTCTATAAACCAAAACTGCATTGGAAATCCAAAAAAGTGTTGAATAGACGTGCTCTATAAACTAAAACTGCATTGGAAATCCGATAAAGTGTTGAATAGACATGCTCTATAAACCAAAACTGCATTGGAAATCCAAGAAAGTGTTGAATAGACGTGCTCTATAAACTAAACTAGCTTCAGAAATCGATGAAACTAGTGAATAGTTCCCATTCTCAGGATCTAGGTTATTATTTATGTACAATTTATTGCGGATAAATTGAATCTAACTTCTTTTTTCTATAAATTAAAAATATTTCAGTTAATGATGATTTAAAGTGATAAAATACTGCGATTACCCAAAAAGATCTTGAAACGTTAATGTGATTAGAATAATACTTATTAATCCCCAACCGAACACTCCTACTATCCACCATATAACGGAATTGGTTACTTTTGTAACATTTTGATCTACTACATTTGATTTTATAAAGGCTATTTTATTTTCCATGCTCTTTTTCGTTGAAATGAGGACACAAAAACCAATTAAAATAAAACCAATAGAAAGCCAAATTAACATTTTCTATAACCATCCTTTTTACTTTATTTATCCTAATTTTAAAGCAACATCATCTTAAGTCAATTGTCTATAAACCTAACTAACTCTTTAATACTCAACAGTTGGCAAAATATGAACTCAATTCTTTCTTCATTATCAGCCAGCTATTATATTCCTTTATAAGCATATTTTTATGTTATACCCCCCATAAAACAAGCAATTGTATGCTAGATATCTACCTCTTTTTCTATTTTTTATACTATTTCACTACTCCCTCTTTACAAGATTTGCGTACATTATCGTAAATCAACGAGAGGGAGAATTCATATGTTAAATTTTTCAATGATTAATTTGGTTCGTCGTAATGGTAAAAAGATGGACAAAGGCATCAGACAAGAGATGGTGAATTTTTATAAACCGTTTCGTTATATTCCTTGTTTCTTACAAAGTCCCATAGAACGAGTTAGAAAGAAAACAAAAAAATTACCTGTTGTCATTAAGTTTAAACCCGACAATTTTACTAGCGGATTACATGAAGTGAAAAATACCAAATATAAAACGCTTCGTGAATTTCATTCCATTTCCTGTTGTTCAGCTAAGTTTTCTGCAGAAAAGATTGAGCATTTAATTGAAAACTGTAATCATATTGAGAAAATCTATTATGATAGGAAAGTTTTTTCTTTATTAGATACTGCTTCATCTTCAGTAAATGCAGATGTTTTAAAGGATAATGGATTGACAGGTGAGGGTTCTACCATTGCAGTTATCGATACTGGGATACACCCACATGAAGATTTAGAAGGGCGTATCATTGGGTTTGCAGATTTTGTAAAGGGTCAAACAAATCCTTATGATGATAATGGGCATGGGACACATTGTGCTGGAGATGCTGCTGGTAATGGTGCATTATCGGATGGACAGTATCAGGGTCCAGCATCAGAAGCAAATTTAGTCGGTGTAAAAGTATTAAACAAAATGGGTTCAGGGTCATTATCTACGGTTATAGAAGGTATTGATTGGTGCATTCAGAACCAGTCTAAATATAATATAAATATTCTTTCTCTATCACTTGGTTCAGATGCTACTGAGCCTGCTGAAGATGATCCTGTTGTTAATGCTGTTGAAACAGCTTGGGATAATGGAATGGTAGTATGTGTTGCTGCTGGTAACTCTGGCCCCGGGGAAAAGACTATTGGAAGTCCGGGTATAAGTCCAAAAGTCATTACTGTTGGTGCTGCAGATGATAGTAATACAGCTGAGCGTTCTGACGATTCAGTGGCTGAGTTTTCAAGCAGGGGGCCTACCATTGACGGGTTAACAAAACCAGATTTATTAACTCCTGGCGTAGATATTGTATCCTTACGAGCGCCAAGTTCTTTCATTGATAAAACGAATAAATCAGCTCGTGTAGATGGAAATTATATCTCTCTATCTGGTACTTCCATGGCAACACCAATATGTGCTGGGATAGTTGCTCAATTACTTCAAAGTGATTCTAGCTTAACTCCCGATCAAGTAAAAGAAAAACTAATGGCTGCCTGTGAAGATTTGGGACAATCTCCTAATGTACAGGGAGCAGGCTATTTAAATGCAGCAAATCTACTCAATCAGGAGGAAGCGAAAGTATAATGTGAATTATAGCTTCTGTGATGGAATACTACAGCTTCTATTATTCATCAAAGCATATGTACACTGGAATTAACGATTATCTTTATTTTATACTTGTAATGGGTTAATAGATAAGAATGAAACACAGAATGCATGATATCTTTCATTAGATTTCATGCATTTTTAATATTGATGATCATTTTCAATTCGCACTATTACGTTAAATCCGTATACCTATGATATGATAAAGGAAAAATAATGAAGGAGACGGTAGAAATGGTTGTGGCTATAATCTGTTTTATTATCGCTGTTCTAGCGGCCTTTATTGGTTCATTAGTAGGCCTAGGGGGTGGAATTGTTCTTATTCCATTACTATTACTTTCCAGCCAATACATTACTGGTTTTGAGTGGGTAAGTCCACAATCGGTAGTTGCGATGTCTTTAGTTGTAATGGTTTTTACTGGAATTTCTTCGGTACTTTCTTATGCAAAGCAAAAGCAAGTTGACTTTTATGCAGGTAGTATCTTTCTGGCTGGTAGTATTCCAGGTAGTATGTTTGGAGCATGGTTAAATCAATTTGTAAATACGGATGGTTTCTATCTTTATTTTGGTATGTTAATCATAGTTATATCTATCATAATGAGCCTAAGAAACAAAGCCTCTAAACTAAGACGTAATGTAGACATTCATGAGCCAGGTGTCAGAAGTTTTGAGTTAAAAGGAGAAGTTTACATATATAAATTATCTTTCATATCTGCAATTAGCATTGCTTTATTTGTAGGAATGTTGTCTGGTTTATTCGGAATAGGCGGAGGAGCAATAATGGTGCCGGTTATGATGTTATTATTTGGATTTCCAGCACATTTGGCCGCTGCAACTTCCATGTTCATGATTATATTTGTTAGTTTCATGGGTTCGATCACACATATATATTTAGGGAATGTTGTTTGGGAGTATGTGCTTTTCTTTATACCTGGAGCATGGATAGGTGGTAAACTTGGAGCAAAGGTAAACCATTTTTTATCAAACAATGTACTAGAGTTAGTATTAAAGATTATGCTAATTTTAGTTGGTATACGAATGATCATGCAAGGCATTGGTTAGGAGAGTATAAATGTCAAAAGAACAGTTAACGTTTTACTTTACAAATGATCTACATAGTCATTTTTTACAATGGCCAAAAGTAGCGGCGTATTTACTTCACAAACAAGAAATACATAAAGAGAATCGAGATATTTTTTGGACGGTGGATATAGGAGATCACGTTGATCGTTCCCACCCGATAACGGAAGCAAGCCGTGGTAAAGCAAATATAGATTTACTTAATCAATTAAATTACGATGTCGTAACACTAGGAAACAATGAGGGGATCACTTTGTCCCATGATGAATTATATCATCTGTATGATCATGCTGATTTTTCAGTAGTATGTTCTAATCTAGAAAGTTTGGACGGTCAATTACCAGCGTGGTTGAAACGCACGGAAATTAAGGAAACAGCTAGCGGTATTAAGGTCGGTTTTTTAGGTCTTACTGCTCCGTTTAATGCTTTTTATGAGCTTTTGGATTGGCATATTGATAATGAATTTGATGTGTTAGACCGTTATATAAATGAATTAGAAAAAGAAACAGACATTATAGTACTGCTGTCTCATTTAGGAATTAGTGTTGATCAAGAAATTGCTAGAAGATATCCTGCTGTCGACATAATAATGGGTGGACATACTCATCATTTATTAGAAAAGGGAGAGATGGTTAATCATACGTTAATTACAGCAGCTGGGAAACACTGCTTTTACGTAGGGGAAGTCACTGTAGAATGGAATCATGAGGAGAATCGTATTACGAAGCTTAACGGTTATGCAGTAGATCTTCGTGATACAATTCCAGATTTACATACAGAACAATATATACAAACACTATTTGATCAATCGAGGAAGTATCTAGATAATGTAATTGTCAAAGCAAACAAACCCATTGAAGTGAAATGGTTTGCTAATACACCAATCATTCAAAGTCTGACAACCACGTTAAGGAAATGGACAAAAGCGGATTGTGCCATGTTAAATGCAGGAGTATTGTTGGAAAGCCTTCCTGCCGGTCCCATTACATATGGGGATATCCATCGTATTTGTCCTCATCCGATTAATCCTGTTTTAGTTGATTTAAAAGGCGATGAACTTATAGAGGTAATACGAGCATCTTTATCTACGGATTTTACAGAATTAAAGCTAAAAGGGTTTGGATTTCGCGGTGAAATTCTAGGAAAAATGATATTCTCTGGTTTAGATGTTATTACAGATTTTCATCGTAATGGTGGTGAATATGTAAAAGCGGTTTATGAACAAAATGGAAAACAGATTGATCCAGACAAAACCTACTATGTAGCTACTGCGGATACATTTACATTTGGGAGATTATTACCAGAAATTGCAAAATCAACTACCAAGCAATATTTCGTACCTGAATTTTTAAGAGATCTTCTTGCAGAAACTTTAATACAGCAATATCCCTCTTAGAATGTGACGCTTTTTATGCCTCCTGCATACACTTATAGTGAATTTTATAAAGGGGGCAAATGTACGAATGATTACAATAGAACCTCTCGAGGTAGATGGGATTATATTTACAGCTGTAAGTGTGGAATTGCCAAAGACAACATTATTAACGATTAGTAATGATGTAGGTTATATCATGTGTGCAGCATTGGATGTCGATATTTTTAATGAAATACCTAAACTTCAAGAACGGAATGTCGTAGCTGGCCGTGCAATGGGAGTTAGAACAATCGATCAGTTGCTTCACGCACCACTAGAAAAAATCACTGATGCATCTAAAGAATATGGATGGGAAGTTGGAATAACTGGGAAAGAGGCTTTATTAAAAATATCATAACTATTTAAAAAGCTTTTCTTTCACAGGAAAAGCTTTTTAAATTATAAGGAAAATTAAGATAGGCATAGGTTGTGATATTTGGTACGATATTACTAATACAATGTTGAAAGATGTCGGATTATAGGAGAAATCTATGAAATTAGTAAGTACGAAACTTATTCAGTCTGAAGATACATTAGCTCAATCATTATATGATGAGCAAGGAGTAATTTTATTGGCAAGAGGAATGAAATTGACGTCAAACGTTATTCAAAAGCTGCTAGATCGTGGGATTACTTATGTATATATTGAAGGTGATATTGATGATGACCAGTATTACGAACCAGTTATTTCCGATCAACTTCGTCAAAAAGCAGTACATACACTTAATGATACATTTAGAGGAATAAAACAAGCAGGCCTTCTAAGTAAGTCTTACGTACTTCAAACAAAAGAAATGGAGTTAAAAGAAGTTGTTGATCAAATTTTGTATGAAGTTGAAGGGAATGAAAGTTCGTTAACATTGCTTTCAGATATTATGATCACCAATGATTATATTTTACAACATTCTCTAAATGTAGCTATATACTCGATTGCGATCGGAAAACAATTAAGTTATACTTCCGAACAATTAAAAGAACTAGGTATCGGTGCGTTATTACACGATGTAGGTAAGATTTTTATTGAATCGGAAATTTTAAATAAACCTTCTAGCCTAGATGAAACAGAGTTTCAAATTATCAAAAGTCATACAAAATTAGGATTTGATTATTTACGAAGCTATCCTGGATTTCCTAAAAACGTTGCGCAATGTGCCTATCAACATCATGAAAGACTAGATGGTTCTGGTTATCCTTTAGGCTTATATGACAAAGATATTATTCCTTATGCGAAAATCATAGCTGTGGCAGATGTTTTTGATGCAGTAACTAGTAACCGAGTTTATCGAGAAGCTTTATTACCACATGAAGCGTTGGAAATTTTATATGCTGGTGCAGTTAGGGAATTTGATATAACAATAATTGAGGCTTTTAAAAAAAGTATTGCTGTTTATCCGGAAGGGTTAATGGTTAATTTGAGTGATGGTAGTTCTGGAAAAGTAATAAGACAAAATAAACATTTATGTGATCGGCCGATTATTCGTGTGACAGAAGTACAGGGGAAGATACTGGATAATCCGTATGAATTAAATTTAGGAAAAGTGATGAATACCCTTATTAAGGAAGTTATTAAAAATAGATAATCCATAGTTCTACCTTCTCTAAGAACAAGCATACATTGTGTAGAGGGGGTATGAAGGTTGAGGTTCAAAAGAAGATATCGCATCCGAAGAAAATCATACAGAAGGCCTCCACATCGTCAATTTTTAGTGATTATGACCCTTATCATATTTGTTGTATCCATGGCCTTTAGTTTTTGGATTATTAATGACAAGATTGAACCTATAGTTAAAGACATTGCAAAAAGGAAAACTGAAGAATTTGCCACACGTGCAATAAATTCTGCGGTAGATTTTGTAGGTGAATATAGTTTTGAAGATATGATTGATATTACTTATGATAACGAAGGAAACTTAGTTACTTACAATCAAAATAGAGCCGTAATTAGTGAAATTAATCGAGTTGCTACAGATCGTGTTGAAGAGTTCTTTGTACATGTAAATGAAGGGAAGCCTTTAAGTTTTAAATATAATCTGGAAGAACCATTGAACGATGATGGAAGTGCTGAGGGTCGTGCTGCTATTGATCCAACTCTCATTGAGATCCCTCTTGGACAAGTGACAGGTAATTCGGTACTATCTAATCTTGGCCCGAGAATACCAATTAATATGCAAGTAATTGGAAATGTGAGAACAAATGTAGTAAGAGAAACCGAAGAATTTGGCATTAATGGATCATGGGTTACTTTGTATGTGAATATAGAAGCAGATGTACAAATCATTGTTCCATTTACTTCAGATGTAACAACCGTTCATACAGAACTATATTTAGATAGTGGTGCAATCATGGGGAAAGTACCCGATTTCTATGGTGGGGATGGATTACCAGATATAGCAATACCAAAGGATGATTTGCAGAATGATGAATAATATAGTATATTACTAGTAATTGAATAATGCCTTATCAGATCGGTGAGGTAGAGGAGCATACAACATTAGTAATCAACAAGAGGATGACAACGATGAAAGTTGGTGGAAGGGTTGTTTGCCGAAGCATAATAAGGGTCACGCTTATTATTGCTGGTACATCTTTGAATAAAAGATGCACTGTCATGCAAGAATATGTGCATGGAGAACTACTGATCGAAATGGAGGATAACGTTTGTTGGTAAAACAATGATGGTTATTTTCTGTCGTTGTTTTTTTTGTGCTTAAAAATAGCAACGTTGCTTCACATCAAGAGCATTTCGAGTATTATCTCCATCACCAAATATTTATTTGGAGGTAAAAGCTATGGAAGGTACGATTTATTCGCTGATTCCTGCAGTGATTATGCTACTTTTAGTGATTATTACACGTAATGTATTAATATCATTAGGTACTGGAATTATTGTAGGGGCACTACTAATTCACAATTTTAATATTTTATCCTCAATCACAGAGATTTGGGAAGTATTTTACACCATATTTTATGCTGAAGACGGATGGCAAGTAGGAAATATATTTCTCCTAGGATTTTTATTACTTCTAGGTATATTAACAGCATTTTTACAAGCATCAGGTGGAAGTAGAGCATTTGGGGATTGGATGATGAAACGAGTAAAGACAAGAACTGGTGCACAAGTAATGACAGCTGTTATTGGAATAATTATTTTTATTGATGACTATTTTAATAGTTTAGCAGTTGGTCAAATTGCTAGGCCGTTAACAGACCGACATCGAATATCGCGTGCAAAACTTGCTTATTTTATTGATTCTAGTTCTGCTCCTGTTACTGTGTTAGCCCCGATTTCTAGTTGGGGAGCATATATTATTGGGACGTTAGGGACTTTATTCGCGGCTAATGAAATTACAGAGTATCAACCATTTGAAGCATTCATACAAATGATTCCTTTGAATTTCTATGCCATATCTGCAATTATACTTGTATTTATTGTAGCGTATTTCCGTTTGGATTTAGGACCAATGCATACACATGAAAAAAGAGCTGAAAAAGAGGGAGAGCTTCTTAACCCAGAACAAGACAGTGTTGCCGGAGATTTAGGTGATGTTTTTGATCCACATAAAGATGGTAAAGTATACCACCTATTAGTACCAATTATTGTGTTATTTATTGTTACAATTGGTTCAATGTATACCACAGGTGTAATAGCGGCGTCTAGTTATGGCTTAGTTGATGCCTTTGCAAATACAGATGTTAATCTATCCTTAATATTAGGTGGTCTTTCCTCTGTAGTAGTTGCCGCTGTGTTCTATTTTTCTCAAAAGGTACCGCGTTCAGAGTTAGGAAAAATATTAATTGAAGGTGCAAAAACTATGATTCCTGCAATAAATATTCTTCTACTAGCTTGGATGATTGGAGCAATTATTGGAAGTATTGGAACAGGAGATTACTTAGCTGGATTAGTTGAAAATGCTTCAATTAATGTGTCGTTGTTACCCGTTATATTATTTATAATATCCGCAATAATGGCTTTATCAACAGGAACATCTTGGGGAACATTTGGTATTATGCTTCCAATAGCTGCTAACATTATGGTTAATACGGATAGTAGTTTATTGTTACCAGCACTTGCAGCAGTACTTGCTGGAGCAGTGTTTGGTGATCATTGTTCTCCAATATCAGATACTACTGTACTATCCTCTACAGGTGCAGGTGCAAATCATATAGACCATGTACTTACACAATTGCCTTATGCGACGATAGCTGCAGTATCCGCAATAGTTGGATTTACCTTAGTAGGTTACACTCACTCTACGTTACTTTCCTTACTAGTCACAATTGTACTAATGAGTATTATTGTATTAATACTGAAGAAAGTAGTAGTTGACCGAAGAAAAGAAAAAACAACTAATGAATAAAGAATGACTAAAAGAATCACATGAGCGTATAGGATCCCTATTGCTCATGTGATTTTTAATCTTTACAAAACTCCTTCTAAATTATCAGAACCGTTTGACAAAATAGGAGAACAAGATATAATACAATTATAATAGTCTGAAAGTAATAATAATTGATATTATTCTACATATTAATAAAGAAACAGGCTATTACTATTTTTGATTTTAAGGGGGAAAGTAAATGGAAAATCGGTCACAATGGGGAACACGTGCTGGATTTATTTTAGCAGCAGTGGGTTCTGCAGTTGGTTTGGGTAATATATGGAGATTTCCTTCCGTGGCTTACGAAAGTGGTGGAGGAGCGTTTTTTATTCCATACCTATTTGCATTATTAACTGCCGGAATACCGATATTAATCATGGAATTTACAATGGGGCATAAATATAGAGGATCAGCTCCATTGACATTTAGTAGAATGAACAAGAAATCAGAATTCGTAGGTTGGTGGGCGGTTTTAGTTGCCTTTGTTATATCGACATATTACTCTGTCATTATTGCCTGGGCAATTTCATATTCTTTCTTCTCATTTAATCTATCTTGGGGAGAAGATACAGAAGGATTTTTGTTTGGAGATTATTTACATCTAGCAGATGTACCTGGCCAAGTAGGCGGATTAGTTCCAGGAGTATTAATACCTTTGATTGTAGTTTGGGTTCTTGTATTGGGAATTTTATTCCGTGGTGTAAAGAAAGGTATTGAAGTAGCTAACCGTATATTTATACCACTTCTAGTTATAGTGTTTTTAGTAATTGTTATCCGTGCAGTAACATTGCCTGGAGCAGCAGAAGGTTTAAATGCATTCTTTACTCCAGACTTTAGCAGAATACTTGAACCTGATGTATGGATTGCTGCATATGGCCAAATCTTTTTTAGTTTATCCATTGCTTTTGCAATCATGATCACCTATTCTAGTTATTTACCGAAAAAATCAGATATCACAAATAATGCTTTTATTGTTGGTTTCGGTAACTCTGGTTTTGAATTACTAGCAGGAATTGGAGTTTTTGGTGTATTAGGTTTTATGGCTGCATCTTCAGGAGTAGGAGTAGATGAAGTTGTAGCTGGTGGAGTAGGACTCGCTTTCGTTGTTTTCCCAGCTATTATTAATGAATTACCCGCATTTAATGGCTTGTTTGGTGTATTATTCTTTGTATCCTTAACTTTAGCAGGAATAACATCATTAGTATCTATTACAGAAGCATATGTATCAGCTTTAGTAGATAAATTTAAAATTACACGTACAAAAGCAGTATTATTCGGTGGTGGATTAGCTGCAGTTATTTCACTATTATTTGCTAGTCGTGGAGGATTACATTTCTTAGATGTAGTGGACTATTTTATCAATCAATTTGGAGTAGCGATGTTAGGAATGGTTGAGGTCGTACTAATTGCTTGGATATTACGCAAGTCAAATGTATTAAAGTCGCATGCTAATAGTGTTTCGGATATCCGATTAGGATCATGGTGGACTATTTGTTTAACAATTATTACTCCGATTGTAATGGGATATATGATGCTCGGATTATTTAAGCAAAACTTGTTAAGAGAGTTTGATACAGCTACAGGAAATTATGAGGGATATGCAAATGCCTTTGTTGCATTTGGAGGATGGACAGTAGCTATCGCGGCATTAGTAATCGGTATAGTTCTGTCATTAACAAAATGGAAATCCGATGAATTGACTGAATATACCGAACAAGATAAGGAGGCAAAATAAATGTCGGCTAGTGCAATTACAGTAATGATAATTGGAATGGTAATTCTTTGGGGCGGATTAGC
The DNA here is from genome assembly GCF_000340475.1 of Oceanobacillus kimchii X50. Classification (NCBI taxonomy): domain Bacteria; kingdom Bacillati; phylum Bacillota; class Bacilli; order Caryophanales; family Bacillaceae; genus Oceanobacillus; species Oceanobacillus kimchii. Next base: position 2,404,377 of record NZ_CM001792.1, on the reverse strand, counting down.
GGCTAGTATATGGAATACCATTCGAAAGGGTAAAACGGAAAATAATTAAGAAAAAATCCACTTTCTAACAACAATAGGAAGTGGATTTTTTACCATCTTGAATTTAACTCGTTTTATTTAGACATACGCTCCCATTTTTTTAAGTAAGGATAAGGATCAAATGAGAATTCGCTATATCCATTGTCTTTATACATACCATAATGCAAATGTGGTGGAAATTTACCCGATGTTCCAGGCGGTCCGTATCCTGTGGAGCCAACACTACCGATAACATCACCCGGCTGTACAACTTGACCTACTTTTAAATCGTCACTATAACCATTCATATGTGCATAATAATGATAAATATTGTAGATGTCTCTAATCCCTATTCTCCAACCACCGTAAAGATTCCATCCCATCATCTCTACTACACCGTATGTTGTTGATTGAACTGGAACGCCGTAAGAGGCAAAGATATCGGTCCCTTCATGAATTCGTAAACCACCGAATCCACGTCGATCACCCCATGTATTATTGAAACTATAATTATAATTCGTATCTACTGGAAATGCTCGATTAGTAAGGTGAACGTGACCAAATTCCTTAAATACTTTAGATGTATTCATAATGGTTTGCACTGTCAAATCCCTTTTGTAATATTCCCAAAGAGCAATCTTGATGTCATCTTCATTTAATCCATACTCTTCGATAAACATACCCATAGAATATAAAATATCTTCCTCATTGTCTATTTGTGCTTTACCGTCACCATTACCATCTTTTCCAATACCACCAAAACTTTGAATGATTTCCATTTCAGGAGCTTTAGCAGCATTACCTAGTCCGTACCAAATTTCATCTGTAAAATCAATGGATATTACTTTCTCAGGTTCATCACTATTAATTATATTTCTTTCGTAATTATCAATCGCCGCAAAATAATACCATGGAATTTGTGTTATTGCTTCCGTTTTTTTGAAAAGAGCCATACGTTGTTCGTAAATATCATTTTCTTTATTTTCTTCAGCCAAGACAGTTAATGGGAGACTAGTAATAAAAAGTATGAATCCCAATAGTGTGAGCATTTGTTTTGGATACACGTTGTCACCTCCTTTTTTAATTAAAATGCTATTGCTTATTCGTCATCTGGCGTTCCATCTTGTTTCATTTCTTCTATAATAGTTTGTACCGTTTGATCATAATCGAAATTTGGATCGTTCGCCAGTGAGTAATGAAGGGTTTGTATATCTTGAATCAACGACTTATCACCAGATGTATAAATATCATAATAACGAGGTAACACGGATTCTGCCGTTTTCCTTGCATTTATCATAGCTTCGTCTATTGCGATATTTTCTGACTGTTCGAATGCAATTAGAACTTCTTCATCAGTAACTAATGTAGCAACTTCTTCATATTGATTATTTTGTAATAAAATTCGTGAAATCATATCAGCCATTTCCCGACGGTCAATAGTGATTGCACGATGTTCATGTGATTCATCATTAGCAAATTCATCTTTTGTATAGCGAACAAAACCTAACTTATTATTAGTTTCAGCTGGTTCTGTTTGATTTCTATTTGGGTCTAGTTGAGGTGAGGTATCATCCGCAGCATCATCTGTACCACATCCTACTAAACATAAGCCAGTGATTAAAAATAATGGTATTAACAATTTCATCTTCATCATTTCATTATATCCTCCCATACTTTTAGTATTTGTAGTTTTTATAAAAATCCTAGAAATCATGCAGGTAATTTTTTCTGGTTTTTGTGATATCGACTATGATAAACTAAAAGCACATAAAGGAGTGGATCATTCATGATTGAATTGAATGGGAAGAAATATGAAATGATCGAAAATATTAAAGATGGTTTTCAAGAAGATACAATTAAAGAACGGTATTCCGATATATTAGCAAAGTACGATTATATCGTTGGTGATTGGGGATATGACCAGCTCCGTTTAAAAGGATTTTATGGTGAAAGGAATTCAAAAGCCCCGATTGATTCAAAAATTACGGCGCTAGACGATTATTTACTTGAGTACTGTAATTTTGGCTGTTCTTATTTTGTATTGAAAAAATTACCAAAATAAAAAGGGGACAAAACAATGTCCCCACGCTTTATTCTTCAGATTCATCTTCTAATGGATGTGAACCAGGAACTCGACGCTCTGTTTTTTCATGGTTCTCTCGATCTGGATAGACAAATGCACTATCACGATATTGACCTTCTTGCCACGGTTCTGATTTTCCTTGAACAGGTTCATTTTGATTTATATCTGAACCGTAAGCCCCCTCAGGAAATTCTTCTGGTATAAGACGCTCTTTTTGCTTTTTAACATTAGAAATTTCTTCATATTTTTGTTTTTTCATTAAAACACTCCCCCTATATTTTTCAGTATGCGCATACCCTTGAAAAATATGAAGGAAGACTACACTATTTTAAATTCGGCATTGGTGCTATTTTAAATCCACGATATTTTTTCTCAATTAATTTGGCTAACCGAAAGATGGCATCTTCATTTCCAGACTTACTCATTATTTGAATGCTAATTGGAAGCCCATTGTTAGATTCACCAATAGGAATTGTCAACGATGGAAGTCCCCACACATTCGCATAGGCAACATATGGCATAAATTGTAGATAAGTTTTACGCATTGAAAAGATTTCTTTAAATACTTTTCCATGAGGTAATGCGGTTTCATGATACACTGGGAATATGAGGAGCCGATTATCTAAGTATGTTTCTATCATTTCATCGCCCTGCTCTATGATCGTTATGATTTCTTGCACTCTTTTACGAGATGGCTTAAACATTTTAGCACCAATAATTGCCCGGGATAAATACGGATGAACCGATGTTCTTTGTGTTAATTTTTCTTTAAAAAAAGAAGTATATACTCCTGAACGATCATTGTTAAATGCTTCATCTTCTACTAGTTTACTACCATTAATGGACATGATTTCTTGCCAAATTAATGCACTGCCTTTAAAGTATGGAGGAACCATCCGTTTAGTTGGAAAAGATTTTTCTAGAAAATATTCTAATTGATTTAATAAATCAACGGTTTCATTTGATAAAGGATATCCGGAATTGCCAGGTAAGATTTCCAGTTTAAAATCCTTTAATTTTTGTGTATGTACATTGGAGTTACTTAGTATTTCGTATAGTAACCTCATATCTTGTACGGATTTCCCCATTGGACCAATCGTCAACATACGTGCTTGTAGTTCATGTTGTATACTAGGGAAATGACCATCAGTAGATATTTGATCTTTGCCGGGTTTAAAACCAATTACACCGTTAAAATGGGCTGGGAAACGAATGGATCCCCCAACATCTGAACCAATACCAACCGCTGCTCCTCCGACTGCTAATAATGCACCTTCACCACCGCTTGATCCACCTGCTGACATAGAAATATCCCACGGATTATTTGTTCGGCCATATAATTTATTGTCCGTCTCTTGGCAAAAACACAGTGCTGGAGTATTGGTTTTTCCTAAAATAATCGCACCAGCTGCCTTTAATTTCTTTACTACAGCTGCATCCTCAATTGCGATTAAATCTTGTCTATGTTCTAATCCTCCAGTCGTTTTAAGTCCCATAACGTGAAGAGACTCCTTGATACTTATTGGAACGCCGTGTAATGGCCCAAGTTTTTGTCCGTTCTTTAATAAATTGTCATACTCCTTTGCCTCTTCGATAGCTTCAATAAACCGTTCTTCTACAACGGCATTTATAATTGGGTTTACTTCATGAATATGTTTGATAAATACAGCAACTGCTTCCAAACTTGTAATTTCCGAACTTAAAATAGCTTTTGAAAGCTGCGTCGCATCCATTTGGATTATTTGTGTATCATCCATAATGTGGTTACTCCTCGCTGATGTATTGTTATTACTTTTAATATATCACGTTTTTACAAATCCACCTATAGAATATGATATGATATCCTTATATACTCAATTTACTCATCTTGGAGGTAATTATAAATGTATTTTGTGGATCAACAAAAAATTGAAGAAATTCTTACATACATGGACAAAGTGATAGTTGAATTAAGAAAGCATTCTTCAAGTACCACGTTTTTAGATAAGATGGCAAAAGAAAGAATGATACATATAGTTATAGAGAGTATTTTAGATGTCGGAAATATGATGATAGATGGATTTATTATGCGTGATCCTGGTAGCTATGAAGACATTATTGATATATTATTGGATGAAAATGTGTTAGAAGCGGAACATGAACATGCTTATAAAAAGATTATTGAAATAAGAAAAGAGATTGTAAATAACTATAAAGAAGTTGATCATAATCAGATATTCAAATTGCTGAATATTCATTTAGGAGAAATATCTCAGTTCAGTAAATATATTCAATCCTATTTACAAAATGAATTAGGAGTTGCTAATGCTTTTTCTAATCCAAAGGGGTAATTTTGATGAAGAAACAAACACCTGTGAAAGAACAGCTGTTAGAACTTTTAAAGAAAAATCATGAATTATCTATTGATGAAATTATGCAACATTTTTCTATTTCGGAAATTGCAATAAGAAAACACTTAAAAGGATTAGTTAGTCAAAAATTTGTAAATATCATTCAACATAAACAAGAAATAGGTAGGCCGTATCATACGTACCAATTAGCTGAAAAAGGACATGAATACTTTCCGAATCAATACCAACAACTTTCTGTGCAATTGTTAGAAGATATAGAAGATATATATGGGAAAGATGCTGTAAATGCAATATTAAAGAAACAAATAGATCGATTCGAACAAATGCTAAAGAATGATTTGGGGAAGACAAAAACGGAAGAGAAATTGCATATCTTTATGGAGAAACAAAATAAAAAAGGATATATGTTTGAAAGGTTTATCAGTACAGATGGTTCTACTCTATTAATTAATTATCATTGTCCCTTTAAAGAGGCTGCTGTTAAATATCCATCGATATGTAAACATGAAGAGCGAATGTTGTCCGATTTATTTTCAGAAGGGAAAATAACTGTACATTCTTTAATAACAGATGGTGGTATATGCTGCAAATGGAAAATCAACATTAGTAATACTTGACATGGTTGGATTTTGGAGGAAAATGGAATGCAGAAATATTTAGGCTATTTAATTGATTTAGACGGTACAATGTACCGAGGAAATGAAGAAATAGATGGAGCAAAGGAATTCATTGAAAAGTTATATCAGGAAAACACCCCTTATGTTTTTGTTACGAATAATTCTACAAAAACTGCGGAAGATGTAGCTAAATATCTTCAAGATATGCAAATTCGTGCTTCAGCTTCTCAAATTATAACAAGTAGTAAAGCGATAGCAGGGTATATTCAATCTAAGCATTCAGGAAGAAAAGTGACTTGTTATTGCATTGGAGAAGAAGGTCTAAAACGGGCTTTAAATGAAATAGGTGTAGAGTTGACGAATGACATAAATAGTGACTATGTCATTGTGGGGTTAGATCGTTCGATTACGTATAAAAAATTGGAGGGCGCCTGCTTGGCGATTCGTAATGGTGCAACATTTCTCTCAACTAATAGAGACCATGCTATTCCAACTGAGAAAGGAATGGGACCTGGAAATGGAGCTATTACCGCCCTTATTTCTACAAGTACAGAAGTGGAACCGTTATTTGTCGGTAAACCAGATTCAATCATTATGCAACAAGCTTTAAAATCCATAGGTATGTCAAGTGAACAAGTTATCATGATAGGAGATAATTATCATACCGATATTCAGGCTGGAATACGTGCAAATATGGATACGTTACATGTAGAAACAGGAGTAACAACGAAAGAACAGTTACTAACATTCAATGACCAACCAACTTATACTGTAAAAACTTTAAAAGAATGGATTCCATACATATAACGACATATGGGTAATATTTAATGAAGAAGAGACTAGGGTAAAAGATTCTGACGGTAAGACATCCGACAAACCTTTTTATCCTAGTCTCTTTATTAGTTCATAACAAGAAATCTTTGCCATTTGCTTATTATAGGTTAATTATCCAATTCTGTATGTTCATCTTCAGCATCGCTATGAGCTAATCGACTAGATGCAGCAGCTGCAATTGCACCAACAATATCATCTAAGAATGTGTGAATTTGACCACTTGATTTATCATTTAGCTTTTGTAGGATACCTGGTTTTTGTTTATCGATATATCCAAAGTTGGTAAGGCCAATGGAACCATACACATTCACAATGGAAAGAGCAATTACTTCATCAATTCCATAAAGTCCTTCATCGATTTCAATTGTTTTTTGAAGCGGTTCAACTAATTTTTTTTGTTCGGCCAGCATGTCTAGTTCAATTCCTGTAAGAATCGCATTTTGTACTTCTCTCTTTGTTAAAACTCGATCAACATTGTGACGACATACTTCCAACGTTAAATTTTCATGATATTTTGATTGTAAGTAATATACTAACTCCGCAATATCATCAAGTTCAACACCGCGTTCAGTCAGTAATTGTCTAGCTTTTACTTCGAGTTCACTTTTCTTTGTATAATTTGCCATAATTATCACCTTTCTCTTTTATAGTTAATGTATCCAATAACGATTCATATAATTATTGTATACGAGTAAAGGGGGAGATGATTGTGCCACTTACGGAAATGTTAAGTAGTTTGTATTCCATTCAATCTGAAGGTAAACGCACCATTGATAATCGAGAAGGATATACAAAAGGAGAATATATTTATTTTACCATTTCAGGAAAGAACAGGGAAACAATATTAATGGAACAAGCGACATTAGCTTATCATCTCAAAGAGAATGGTGTTGCAAATGTTGCTTATCCCATTGCCAATTCAAATGGAGATTGGTTCACTTCCTATGGTGATGATAATTGGATGGTTCTAGAATTAGATGTGAGTAGTATTAGAAATACGAAAGATCCAGGAATTCAATTAGGTAGTATGCATCAAATTGGCTCTTCTTTTCAATATGAACCTAAGACGATATCTAGTTATGGAAAATGGAAAGAGTTATGGATCGAGAAACTTACCTTCTTTGAAGAAGAAATCCAAAAACAAGCAAAGGAACAACGGGGTGACTATTATAGAGAATTAATGGATATAGTACCTTACATTGTAGGTGTTAGTGAAAATGCAATTCAATATTTGCAAGAAAGTGAAAAAGAGCAACGCATACTGGAAACAGATCAAGGTACATGTTGCTTTGTTCGCTGGAATCCCCAAGGAAACCAAGTATTATGGACGGATGGTTTCGTTTTTGATCATCCGACTAGAGATATAGCAGAATATATTCGATGGTGTTTTGTTAATCATCAAAACAAAGATAACATGATACGATTTCTCCATGATTATCAATCTTATCAACCATTGTCTATTTTTGGTTGGCGCATTATCTATGCGAGACTCCTATTTCCTATTCATTTATACGATTTACTGGAAGAAGGGTTTACTTCAAGAGATACGTCGATGCTAATTAAAATGCAAACCATTCAAGAAAGTTATGAAAAACAGCTTCGAGAATTTTATCAAATTGTAGGAGTGAATACTTCTGATTGGCAAATACCTGTGGTAAACTGGCTGTAAATAAATAAAATGGAGAGATGTTTTAATGGGCAAGCCTAAGGTATTTGTTACGAGAAAATTATCAAATGAACTAGTGAAAGATTATGAAGAAATGTTAGACATTCGTATGTGGGATAAGGAAGAAGAGCCTGTTCCAGAAAAAATACTAAGAAGTCAAGCAAAAGAAGTAGACGCATTATTTACAGTATTAGGGGATCGTATTGATGCATCTTTATTAGCAGAAGCAAAAAATTTAAAAGTAGTAGCGAATATGGCTGTTGGATATGACAATATAGATATCGAGGCAGCTAAAAATCATAGTATTACAGTTACGAATACGCCTGATGTGCTTTCAGAAACAACAGCTGATTTAGGTTTTTCATTATTAGCAGCCACCGCAAGAAAAATTACAGAAGCGAATGCTTATGTTAAGGAAGACAATTGGAAACAGTGGGCTCCTTTCTTATTAGCGGGTACAGATATTCACCATAAAACTTTAGGAATTGTAGGGATGGGTAGAATTGGAGAAGCGTTAGCAAAAAGAGCAACTGGATTTAATATGAAAATTCAATACCATAACCGAACAAGGAAACCAGAAGCTGAAGAAAAATTACAGGCTTCCTATGTTAGTTTTGAAGAGTTACTCGAAACGTCGGATTTTGTCGTCACTGTAGTTCCTTTAACTGAAGAAACAGAAGAATTATTTAATCATTCTGCATTTAAAAAAATGAAGTCGACAGCAATTTTTATCAACATATCTCGAGGCAAAGTGGTTAATGAAGAAGCGTTGATTAACGCTTTAAACAAAGGCGAAATAAAAGCGGCAGGATTGGATGTTTTTTATGAGGAACCGATTCGTGCAGACCATCCACTAGTTAATATGCATAATGTTGTTTGTCTACCGCATATAGGTTCTGCCAGTAATGAGACACGTACAGAAATGGTACATCTGTGTATGAAAAATATAGTAGAAGTCACTGCTAATAAAAAAGCAATTACACCTGTTAATAACTAACACAAAAATGATCTCTGTATAACTCACAGAGATCATTTTTACATATGATAAATGGAATTAAAATACTTGTTCAATTTCACGTACACCAGGAACCTCTGCCATTAAAGCACGTTCTATACCAGCTTTTAATGTGATTGTAGAACTAGGACAGTTACCACATGCTCCCATTAAACGAAGTAATACAACACCGTCTTCATCTACATCAATTAGTTCAACATCGCCACCGTCGCGCAATAAAAATGGACGGAGTTTATTCAATACTTCTTGTACTTGTTCTTGCATTTTCATCTACTCCTTTCCCATATGTTTATTATAAATGGAATGATACAAAAAATCTATTTGAAAATTATTTTCAATTAGCAACTACTTTTATTTTATCTTTATAGAACAATTTTGTAAAATAAAAGATATAGGTAAACATGTAAAGTGGGGGAGACGAAATGACGAGCAAGAAGATTATGATTACCGTATATGGTAGTAAACAAATATGTGCTAGTTGTGTAGGTGCACCCGGATCAAAAGATACGTATGAATGGCTTCAAGCAGCAATTGGTAGAAAATATGATGTTGGTATGGTGGATTATTCGTATATCGATATTAATGAACCACAAAAAGAACTCATACATCAAGAATTTATAAAAGAAATGATAGAAGAGGATATGTTTTATCCAATCATTTTTATTAATGATAAAATCGTTGCAGAAGGTATCCCAACACTAAAGCCTATATATCGAACTTTAGATGATCTAGGATTACCACTTGTTAATTAATTATTGAAAAAGAAAGCAGGAGATTAGGGATGCAAATACCTTTTACAAAGATGCATGGTCTAGGAAATAATTATGTTTATATTGACTTATTTAATTATGAAATTGATGAAAAACTTTATTCTGATTTAGCCATCCATATGTCAGATATTTATACAGGAATTGGCTCGGATGGGATGATTTTGATTCATCCAACTACTGCTGCAGATGTGGGCATGCGAATTTTTAACAAGGATGGATCAGAAGGTAAAAGCTGTGGAAACGGACTACGATGTACAGCAAAATATGCTTATGAAAATGGAATTGTTCAAAATCGGAAGTTTCACATACAAACAAAAGCTAATATTGTTGAAGCAGAAGTGTCTGTAGATAATAATAAAGTAGATCAAGTAACAATCGATATGGGAGAACCTATATTAGCAAGAAATGAAATTCCAATGATGGGGAATAACGATTCAAAAGTAGTAAATGAACCATTTGTTGTAGCTGGGGAAACGCAATATGTTACTGCAGTTTCAATGGGAAATCCACATGCAGTGTTTTTTGTGAATGATATTGCTGAAGCTCCACTGGAAACTCTTGGACCAACAATAGAAAAAGATATGCGTTTTCCAGAAAGTATAAATGTAGAATTTATCGAAGTTGTTTCGTCGACTGAAATCAATTTTCGTGTATGGGAGCGAGGATCTGGTATAACTCAGGCATGTGGTACGGGTGCATGTGCTGCCGTGGTTGCCGCGACACTAAATGAAAAAGTAACGAAGTCACACCCGATTGTTGTTCATCTTGCTGGGGGAGATTTGAATATTGAATGGAAAGAAGATAACCATGTTTGGATGACTGGTCCAGCAGAGGTAATTGCATCTGGTCTATTTTATTACAAAGGTAAATGAATAATTCAAACGGTTGAAACTCTGTAGAACATGTGTATACTAAAAATAAGGAACTATTTAAGGAGGTTCGTCATGATTATAAATTTAACAGATAGTGCGAGCGAGCAAATTAAGGAAATGAAAAAAGACGAATCTGATCAATCGCATCTTCGTTTTGGAATAAAAGGTGGAGGATGCAGTGGTTTGTCTTATTCCTTAGGTTTTGATGAAGATATTAATGAAGAATTAGATGTTGTTCAAAATATTAATGGTATTTCAGTCGTTTTTTTTAATCAGGATATTCCAATTATTGAAGGTACCACGATTGATTACAAAGAAAATTTAATGGGTGGTGGATTTAGTATTGATAATCCAAATGCCATTGTTTCTTGTGGTTGTGGATCCTCCTTCCGTACGAAAGACAAAGTTGGAACACCAGGTGATTGTTAATTTTAAAACATATATAAACGATTTTCTTATCGCTTGCGTTGAGAAAATCGTTTTTTTGTCTAGGAAATATAAATTTGTTTATGAATAATAACTGAATATCCACGACCGGCTCCATCGTCCAGCAACTGCGACTTCATGAAATCGCCCTACATAAAGAAGACTTGCCGAATGTAATTTATGAGGTGTGGTCGCACTTATACCCTTTGGGGGTGAAAGTCTTTATGGGTTCGTCACTTCACCGTTATTCTTTAACTCTAAAGGAAGAAATAAGGAACCACCCTTGAAAAACAGGGAGCGCTCGCTACGTTGCTAAACGGGTGCTTGCGCCTTTTTTCTTTGTTAACTCAATTACTCTCTTAATTGCACTAAGGCTGGGTGAAAAGCATAGAATATATTAATACAGGAGATTAGAAGGCATGATGTTTCAGAGGCAAGACCGAATGATCGCTTTAACATTTGATGATGGACCTCAACCTGGACCAACAAATGAAATATTAGACATTTTATCAGAGAATCAGGCGAGAGCCACTTTTTTTGTGTTAGGAAATATTGCAATTCAACATCCCGATCTTACTCGAAGAATCGTCCAAGAGGGGCATGATATAGGTGTGCATTCCTTGAGTCATCCTAATTTTCAGGAAACAGAGATTTACGAAGTGTATCGTGAATTAATAGATAGTACACTGCTATTAGAAGATCTTCTTGGTATACCTGTTAAGTATGTACGCCCACCATATGGTTTCTCCACAGCTGAGGCGCAATTTTTATTTGATCGGATAGGACTACAGTCAATCCTCTGGACATACGATACGTTAGACTGGGGAATTCTAGATGCAGATGTAATTGCTGGAAATATGTTAGAAAACATACAACCTCGTGAAATAGTTTTATTACATGATATACATCCAGCTACTGCTCAAGCGATGCGCATTGCAATCCCACAACTAGTAGATCAAGGGTACGAATTAGTAACTATTAGTGAATATCTAGAAACACAGGAGAATACCTTATCTTAAAAAAGCATGGAATCATCATATTCCATGCTTTTTTCTATTAAAACATTGCAGTAGAATGTTTTGGTTGAATTCTTGCTTTAGGATCAATATAGTTTTTCGCATTATTTATTGCTGTTGGTCCTTCACCAAAACCTGTTGCTATTAATTTTACTTTCCCGTCATATGTGCAGACATCTCCAGCAGCATAAATACCTGGAATATTCGTTTCCATTTTTGAGTTAACAACAATGCTATTTTTCTCTATATCCAATCCCCAGTCTTTTATTGGACCTAGACTTGATATAAATCCGTAATTACAAATAATATCATCGACTTCTATATCAATAATTTTTTCACCTTTTACTTCCTGAAGCTGAATCTTTTCAATTTTATAGGATGATTCAATATTAATAGGAGCATAAGGAGTTAAAATTTCTACAGATGATTCTTTCAATTGATTGACACTGTGTTCATGCGCACGAAATTGGTCCCGTCGATGGACAAGTGTTACTTTAGCAGCAATTTTTTCTAACATTAACGCCCAATCAACAGCAGAATCTCCTCCACCCAATAATACTACGCGTTTATCTTTATATTGATTCATATCTCTTACGTAATAATGAAGGTTTTTTCCTTCAAACGATTCACTCTTTCCTATATTTAAGCGTCTAGGTTGGAAAGCTCCATTTCCTGCCGTTATAATAATCGTTTTCGTTAAATGAACTTCCCCAGTATTAGAGGTTAGTCGAAATGACTCGTCTTCTAGACGTTCTACTTTATCGATTGCTTGTCCAAGTACAATTTCCGGATCAAATAATTTTGCCTGTTCTTCAAGTCGGTCGATCAACTCTTGGGCATGTACTTTTGGAAAACCAGCAATGTCATATATATATTTTTCTGGATATAGGGCTGTTAGTTGTCCACCTATATGAGGAAGGCTCTCAATAATTTTAACACTTGCCTGCCGCATACCACCATAGAAAGCAGTGAATAAACCAGTTGGCCCTGCTCCGATAATTGTTACATCTAGAACTTTGCTATCCATATGTCCCCTCTTTTCTATATACAATTTATAACCATTTCAATGGTATCATAAACTGAATTATGTTGGTATTTTTCCGCACTGAAGAATAGTAATCAAGGTCAAGTCATAGTCTTAAAAATGGGTAATTTTAAGGTTGAAAAATTGAATCAAACCATGTAGTATAATGAAGTGATTTATTACAGTTTGATTACAATTAGAAATTATTTTGGTAACAGTAATTTATCAGATGGTTTCCACTAGTGACTAGGAGTAAAATTATGGATGTTGATGTTGTTATCTAGGCACTCATGTAGTTCTTCATTAGGTTTATAGAGGGATATAACGGTGATTACATACCATGATAAATATATAACGGGAATTTAATTTTATGGGAGTTGTGAGTGTAATGAATAAACCGCATATCGTAATTTTAGGAGCGGGTTATGGGGGAATGATGGCTGCAGCAAAAATGCAAAAAATGATACATCCCAATGAAGCAACAATTACGTTAGTAAATAAACATGATTATCACTATCAGACGACTTGGCTACATGAGAATGCAGCAGGAACACTTCATCACGATCGTTCTAAAATTGATATTAAAGAAGTAATTGATCGAAATCGAATAAAACTTATTTTAGATGAAGTAGTCTCTATAAAAAGAGAAGAAAAACGAGTTAAATTTAAAAATCGCGATCTTTACTATGATATTTTAATCGTTAGTCTAGGTTTCGAACCTGCAACGTATGGAATACCTGGATTAAGTGAATTTGCATATTCTATCAAAGATATTAACAGTGCTCGGCTAATTCGTGAAAGAGTAGAATATAATTTTGCATTATACACGAATGAAAAAAAATCAAAAGATGGACGATTAAATATTGTAATTGGAGGTGGAGGATTAACAGGTGTAGAATTTGCTGGTGAATTAATTAACCATATTCCAACCATATGTAAAGAATACGACATCGAAAAAAACTTAGTTAAGGTATTTTTACTGGAAGGCAAAGACTGTGTACTTTCTGGATATGATGAATCTGCTGTTCAATATGCTATGAATTCTTTACAATCTAGAGGGGTAGAAATTATAAATGATGCTGTTGTAAAAGCTTGTACAGAAGACGGTATTATTTATGAAAAGGCTGGATCAGAGTATAAAATATTATCTAAATCAGTTATATGGACGGCTGGTACAAAAGCAAATAGTATTGTAGAGCGTTTAAATTTATCTATGGACCATGGTCGTGTGAAGGTTCGGAATGATTTGCGTTCTATAGAAGACGACTCTATATATTTAATTGGTGACTGTTCGCTTCATTATGATCAAAATGGTAATGTATTACCTTCAACTGCGCAAATTGCTATGCAACAAGGAGAATTTATTGCTCGAAATATTAATGCAAAGATAAAAGGGAAGGAGATGACAGATTTCCTCCCAGACATTTCAGGGATGATAACTTCTCTTGGCAAGGATGATGGAATAGCTGAAATATTTAACCGAATATTATTTGGATGGAAAGCTGCAGTATTAAAGCGGTTCGCCGATAATTGGTACTTATTTAAATTAGGCGGTATTCAATTATTAATGAAAAAAGGAAAATTTAATATATTTCATTAGTTTATAAAGCAAAGGTAAGTTAGCTAAGCCTTTGCTTTTTACTTTATTTATTATAAAATGACTCATGTATGTGTACATAGGACGAAAAAGGGAGAGAGAGTAGCATGGTCCAATTAATTGTTTCGGTATTTCTATATTTTGTTATCTTTTTTGGGATCGCATTCATATTAAATATGCTGTTAAGACAAACCTGGTTGATGGCATTTTTATATCCAATTGTTGTCATACTAATAATTGATAATGTAGGAATTACAGAATACTTCACCAATACTGCAACAGCGTTTAATGATTTAGGTACGAGATTACTTAATATAGCATTCGCAGATATTGTAATTTTAATTGCCGGATTTGTAGGTACAATCGTATCGGGATTCGTTATTAAGTTTCTACGAAAAAGTGGCTACCAAATGTTTTAACTACTTTTTTGAATAAAATTTTAATAGATTGGAAATGATGACATCCAAAGAGGTGTTAATCATGAAAATCAAAAATTGGATGAAACATGTAGGGATGTTATCTATTATTTGCTTATCTGTATTGGAGATAACATCAGTTACAAATTTATTCATTCCAAAGCATGTGAAGGCAAATCCCATTGAACTTATTCCATCTTCAGAAGGTATTTTAGAACAGTTTAAAAATGTTAACCTAAAACCTAAAGGACTCAACGTTACAAAGGCAAAAGAAACACTGTTAAGTAATAACGAAATTGAAGGTCCTTCGTCTATAGATGAAGCGATTGATTTAGAACAATTTCCTGTTAATACGGTAATGGCAACTGGTTATACTGCTGGAATAGAATCAACAGGTAAAACTGCTGACCATCCGGAATATGGAATTACTTTTTCTGGTGTTCAAGTGAAACGAGACTTGTATTCTACTATTGCTGCTGATTTAAATGTATATCCAATAGGAACAATTCTATTTATACCAGATTATGGATTCGGCGTTGTGGCTGACAAAGGGAGCGCTATAACGGGAAATAAAATTGATTTATATTATCACACTGTAGATGATGTATATGAACAATGGGGAAAGAAAGAAGTAGACGTGTATGTTATTGAATTGGGAGATGGAACATTGACAGAAGAAACACTCATCGAGCTGAATGAAGAAGAATCAATGCAAGCTTTTCGTCAACAGTTCAATTAGAATAAAATAAGGTTGAGACTTTAAATAGTGTTGTTCAAAATATACCAGTAAGTTTGGATCTATTTTTTGATTAGACTAAAGTCTCAACCTTATTTTTTAGTAGGTGAATAATGGTGCAATGGAATAAGCTAAAATAATTCCTGTTAAAGCTCCAAAAAATACTTCAATTGGTTGATGTCCTAACAGTTCTTTTAATTCTTGCATTTTTTCTGATTCACCTTTTTTATTCCAATCTTTTGCACTTGTTGTAATCAACTGGAAATCTCGAATTAATTGGTTAATAACTACAGCTTGTTCACCTGCTTGTCTTCGTACTCCTGACGCATCGAACATTGTAATAACGCTGAAAATACAAGCTAGAGCAAATATACTGGAAGAAACTCCTTCCGTAATGCCAATAGCAGTTGTTAATGCGGTAACTGCAGCGGAGTGACTACTAGGCATACCACCGGTACTGAATGCCAAACCGGGTTGGAATTCTTTGGTGAAAATTAACTTAATCGGTATTTTTATTACTTGTGCAAAAATGATTGCACATAAAGCAGCCCAAAGAGGGAAGTTGGAAAACAGAGTCATGTATGACGAAACATCCTTCCTGCAAAAGCACATGTATTTGTATAAATGTTTCTGTTATTTTATCACACAGACCTGGGAATATAAAGAAACAACCGATTAGCGTGAAATGTTTTGGATTACTGGAATGGAAGATATCCGTTTTTGTAAAGCGATCATTGTAACTGAGGCTGCGATAGTTAATACTCCATCTTTAATTAGAAAAGGAACCATTCCGATCCATGCAGTTAAATAAGAAATTGGAAGCTCTAACCATTCATTCATAGCTATATACATATATGTAACACCTATAGTATAGTTTATCACCAATCCAATACATGCAACTGCAATCAAGTTCTTTGTGGAATAGATTGATTTATTTTCTAATATCCAGCCAACAATAAAAGCGACAAATACAAATGAAATAATAAATCCTCCGGTTGGGCTAATCATTGGATAGAATCCACCTTTTAAACCTGCGAAAACAGGTAATCCGGTTAGACCAATTAATATATATACAATCATTGCAAAAGCACCGAGTCGTTTTCCTAAGATCATACCAGCTAAAATTGCAAAGAATGTTTGTAAAGAAAGTGGGACAGAAGCTCCACCAATTGGTACAGTTAAAAATGGAAACCAAATAGCAATATTGGCACCAATTACCATAAGACATACAAATAATGAAGTATAGGTTATATGTATCGCTCGAAATGATTGCATTATCGTTCCTCCTTTCTGATAGTTTTACTATAGTTAGATTCATAAATTTTGTCAACCTTATATTTATTCAGGGTGACAATGTTGGGTAAAAAAACACCCAGCAATCATATGCCGGGCGAAGTAGTTTATTTTATAATGGTGTCTAGGGCGATCTCCATCATTTCATTAAATGTTGTTTGTCTTTCTTCTGCAGATGTTTCTTCACCAGTTAAAATATGATCGGAAACCGTCAATACAGAAAGTGCTTGTCTACCATATTTAGCTGCTAGTGTATATAGAGCTGTAGATTCCATTTCAATAGCAAGTACTTGATATTTTGCCAGTAATTCATTCACCTGCTGTGCATTATCACGATAGAATGTATCGCTTGTGAACACATTACCGACTCGTAATTGAAGTCCTTTATCTACTCCGGCGTCATATGCATTTTTTAGTAGTTCAAAATCTGCAATTGGTGCATAGTCGATTCCGTTAAAAATAAGTCGGTTCATTTGAGAATCTGTTGTAGCTCCCTGGGCTAAAATGACGTCTCGAACGTTAACGTCCTTCTGAATAGCACCACATGTACCTACTCGAATTAATTTTTTCACATCATAGCTTTGTATTAATTCATTTACATAGATAGAAATAGAAGGTACGCCCATTCCTGTTCCTTGAACAGATATACGTTCACCTTTATAGGTACCAGTATAGCCATACATTCCTCGAACTTCATTATATAATTTTGGTTTTTCTAAAAAAGTCTCTGCAATAAATTTTGCACGGAGTGGGTCTCCTGGTAAAAGTATTTTATCTGCAATTTCTCCTTGTTTTGCTCCAATATGTACACTCATGTTCTTGCCTCCTTGAAATAGTTGCTATTTCTAGATTAAAGTTATCATAATCGTATTTGAAAAACAATTAAATTTAATATTAATAAAAATTTAGTTATCGGTTTCATCTTTTACGATTTTTGTATATAATAAACGTAGGTTTATGTGAAATATTTAACGTTGAGTATATAGACAAGCATAAACAATCATAGAGAAAATATGGTGTGGAAGGGTGAAATGTAATGAAATCACAAACATTTACGATTACTGCTGAAACTGGAGTTCATGCTCGTCCTGCAACTTTATTAGTAAATAAGGCTGGACAATTCGATTCTGAAATCGAAGTTTCTTACAAAGGCAAGCAAGTTAACTTGAAATCGATAATGGGCGTTATGTCTTTAGGTATTCCAAAAGGCGCAGAAATCGAAGTTACTGCTGATGGTAAAGACGAGGAAGACGCACTTAACGGTGTAGCAGAAGTAATTAAAGAACATCTTGGTGAATAATTTGTTTTCATATAATGTTAAAAAAACCCTTGTAGACGGATGTATTCCGTTACAAGGGTTTCTTTTAGTCATGAGGGCTTTTCTTATAATGAGTTGCTTCGAGTTGTTCTAACTTCCTTAGACATTGTAAATCGAACGCTGTTGGATTTTGGCTTAGCTTTTCTTTATAAGTAGTAACTGCTGTTTGTAATGATTCGTCATAATGAGGTATTTCTTCTGTAGAATAGGCGTGAACAGCTGGTTTTTTGACATTCATTTTTTCTTTAAATGATAGTGCTTTCCGCTCATGAAAGAAAACATCTTCACCAGTTTGACCATAATTATGTAGATCTCCTTGAAGAGGGTGTTTTAATACTGCTCTTACTTCCACTAGATATTGTTGTCCACGATCTTCTTGGACAATTCCAATATAAGTTCCGGATTTATAATGTGCTTTGACAATATCGCCTTTATTAAAGTTACTCATTTACATCACTCCCTTTATTCATTTTGCCAAAAATAAGATAAAAATGCGAACGATGTTATCTAATATTTGGAAACGGAGTCATGTTTGTTATAATAGGTGGGAAAGGTGTGAATACATTGATGAAAATGATAATTTTAATGCCGTTTCTTTATTTTCCAGAAGATAAAACCGAATATATACCAGCAGTGATTTCTCTAGCGATATTTATTGTTTTGGCAGTAGTTGCCATGCGATTGATGATGAAAAAATCAAGAAACGATGAAAAGAAGTTTAATGAAAAATATAGTAAAGAAATAAAACAAGCGAAACAGACAGAATCACATTCAAAATAATTGTATGGAAACATTTCACTGATTTTTGTTTAGATTATCAAACATTGCAGATACTGATATAAAAGAGGAAAGGAGTCTATGATATGCGTCCTCTAGTATTAGGATTAACAATGAGTCTTTCATTGTTATTATCTGCGTGCTTACTTCATAATCCGAAATCGCTAACTGTAGAAATGTACAATATAGATGGTGACCGAGTAGGAACAGCTTTATTAAGTGAACAAGAAGATGCTGTAGCTATTGAATTGGACTTAGAAGGGCTTCAACCAGGATTTCATGCCATACATGTTCATGAATATGGAAGGTGCGAAGGCCCAGATTTTACTACAGCTGGTAATCATCTGAATCCCGAAGGTAAGGAACATGGAATGATGCATCCAGAAGGTCCACACTTAGGAGATTTGCCAAATATTGAAGCAGATGCTGGTGGTCTAGTACATGCTGAACTTGAACTTTCAGGAGCAACGTTGCAAGAAGGGAAAAACTCATTAATAAATAATAATGGGACAGCATTAATTGTCCATGAAGGTCAAGACGATGGAATGAGCCAACCGGGTGGAGATTCCGGGACTAGAATTGTTTGTGGGGAGATTCATGCAGAAAAGGAATCAGGAGAATCTGAAAAAGCCCCAACTGATCCAACGGAGCAAAATGATGAACAAGAAGAATAAGTAAATGTATTAAGTCGGCAGAGACATAATAATAAGTTTTTGGTCAAAAGACGGATGAAAGCTAGAATAAGCGTAAGAAATATACGTAGACTTCTATCATGAAAATAACCATTTTCATTCTCTGTGGTGCATGTTGCTTTTTGCAATACATGTAAACTGTGGGAGAGGGAGACTAGGTGAGACCTCGATTCATAAGTATCCCGAGGCTCACCAGCCATCTGCAAAAAGCGGAGTATATTTCTAGAGCGGGCTTTTTAAAAGCTATTTATTCGAATTATCTTTTGAATAAATACTTTTGTACTAGCCCCTAATTTTTAATCCACATGTAACGCGCAGTAATACCCCTAATTAAATGAACTTTTACGTTATATTACATTGATTGAACGGCAGAAATAATTCGCTTGATGCCCTCTTCTAATGTTGCTCTTGGGCAAGCGATGTTAATACGCATGAACGTGTCACCCTCTATGCCATAATCCTGTCCAGCGTTTAATCCAACACGAGCCTGTTCAACCATAAATTTCTTTAATTCCTGCTTATTTAATCCTAGCGAAGAACAATCCACCCATAGCAAATAGGTGCCTTCCGCATGCGTAACTTTTAAATCAGGTGCATGTGCTTCGAACATTTTACGTACATAATGTGCATGTTGTTCTAACACTTGTACTAACTCATCTAACCAGGAATCTCCATGGCGATAGGCTGCTTCCATAGCTGTATTTCCCATCGTATTTAACATATTATGAAAACCTTGACGATGGAACGCTTTATCTAACTTTTGACGGTTTTCTTTATTTGAAGTAATCACATAAGAAGCGTCTAAACCAGCTAAATTAAATGTCTTTGAAGGTGCCATACATGTAATCGTATTATCAGCTACTTCTTCAGATAACGTAGCAATAGGTATATGCTTTTGACCAGGAAAAACTAGGTCTGCATGAATCTCATCGGAAAAAATCATCACATCATACTGCAAACATAATTCCGCCATTTTTTGTAACTCTTCTTTTTTCCATACTCGACCAACTGGATTATGCGGAGAACAAAGAATAAATGCTTTTACTCCATCTGCTAATTTTTTCTCTAGATCATGAAAATCAATAGTATAATATTGATTTTCATAAACAAGCGGGTTCTTTACTATTTCTCTATCTAATTCTTTAATCAAATTATAAAAGGGTGTATACACTGGTGTTTGAATTAAGATATTGTCACCAGGTTCAGTAAATGCTTGAACCGCCATATGTAGACTATTCACTACCCCAGGACTATAAGATAACCAAGATGGATCAATAGACCAATCATGCCTACGGTGTAACCAATTGACAACAGCAGAACTTACATCACTATCAATTGCTGTGTAACCATAAATTCCATGTTTTGCACGTTCTATTAATGCCTGATTGACTTCTTCAGGAGCTTTAAAATCCATGTCTGCTACCCACATTGGCAATACATCATTGGATTGAAAAACTTCTTGTACCATATCCCATTTAACGGATCTGGTTTGCTTTCTATCAAATACTTCTTCAAAAATACTCATTGAGAAACCTCCTACCTATGTAAATGTAATGTTACTATTATAACAAAGAGTATGGGGAAAAAGGCAAAAAAAAAGCAAAGCGTTCGAGCGCCTTGCCTACAGGGGGAATACGAGAAAGTCTTACAGTTATAGTATTACCCCATGTACAAAATTATAAACAAGAAAAGTAGAATTTTTTTTAGAAATTTTGGAACAAAAATGGTTCTTATAACGTTATATATGTATATTAAACATTAGAAAGGGGATTTGTTTGGAAGATCAACAGATAATAAGTTATTTTTTAAATAATAAATTTGAAATAGGAATCGAGTTATTCATAGAGAAATATCGTTCGATCGTAGAACGATTTGTTTTTCAATTAGGTGTTCATCCTAATAAAACTTCAGATGTTGTACGGGATGCATTTTTAAAAATCAGTAAGAGCTTCAAAAATTATCCAGATCAAGATACAAACTTATCAACTTTGCTATATAAGATTACATTAAATGTTGTTAAAAACTACAAGCGTAAAGAAAAAAGAAAACGTAATTCGGAGGAGAAGTTAAAACAGCAACACGAATTTTTGACTGATTATTTCGAAAACAAAATTCACGTTCTACTGCATGAATGTATACAACAATTAGAAGATAAATATAAATTTGCACTTATTCTTTATTATATTCATGATAAATCATATGAAGAGATTGCTGTTATTTTACAAATATCACCAGATGCAGTAGAAAATAAAATTAACCTCGGCAGAGAATCATTAAAAAAGAAGTTTACTACAGAAATGAATGATATACATAAATGGCTAAAGTCCTTAAATGAAGAGTATAAGAAACTTCCAGAAAAGACTTCTACACAACAACTTCTTCATGCTGTAAAATGGCAAAATGAAAAAAAGAAGAAAAATTGGATCCCGAAGATTGTTGTAATATTTGGTTTAGTATTATTTGTATTATTTGCAATTCCAATGTTTGATGATTTTCAACAACCTACCATAACCGAACAAGAAAAAATGGAACAGTATTTTGAGCGGAAAAAAGAAGAATATAAGCAAAGCCTTGGTGTAGAAAGTGTAGATAACTTTATTCAGGTGAAACAAGCAAAAGATGTAGTTATTCTGTTTAGGGATAAGCTAGTTACAGGTGAAGATACTGATGCAGATGACATTCAATGGTACAAAGATATGATTATGACACTTTTAACAACGCCTAAACAACTTGCAGAGGAACAGAGAAAGGAGAACACGATATTTCTAAATCATCCAGATTATTATACCATACAAGTTAGTAATCACACCTCACTAGAACATTACTTAAGCAGTTTGTTTAAAAAACATTCTCTTGATAAGGACCTCCAACAAGAAATTATAAATAACCAAGAAAGTATAGATGAAATAGATGTACCAGAAGATATCGTATCAGCTATAGATGCAATTAAAGATAACGGTTATATCATCGAGCAATTAGAGGATGCTACAAGTCTTAGTTTGACTGTAGATGAAAGTTGGGCAATACAGTATATTCAAGATGTTGATGGTTCTGAGCCATATGTACATGTGATATCCATCCAAGAAGACTTAGACTCTTATTACAATGGAGAACCTATTAATTTAAAAGATATTCTCTTACGAATAGAAGAAATTTATACAACATATCCAGATGATCGTCATACAATTTTCGTTCAACAAGAATTAGCTTTAATCGGTCAGTATGTGTTAATAGATTATTTATTTGTAAGAGATAAATTTAACTCTTATGAAATAGATACAAAAAATCCGTTATCTGAAGAGCATCAAAGAGAGCTGCTATTCTTTGTTCACAACCATCATGATTCTATCTATTGGAGTGTAGTAAATGAAGTAGTTCAAGAATTACAGAGAAATAATTGGATTCCTGTAGAAGAATTGGCACATCAGGAGTATTGGTATATTTTTGTAGAACCCTATCAAAATTTAACGAAGGATAGCTTTTTATCTTTGGATAAGTGGCCGGTTGTCGATACGACGCATGACATTTATCAAAATTATATTGAACAGAATAAGCAGCTTACTGCTCTATCTGATGCGTCTGCAAGTGAGGTATTGTCACTTTTTATGTATGCTTCCGTGAAGCCAGATGAAAAGCTTGTTAACAAATTAAAGACGGAGAATGGTTTAGAAATAGCGATTTATGACTGGTATGACATTTGGAGAAATAGTTATTATTTTATTGAATTAAAGAAAGAAGAAGATAAAGCGGTTTATGATTTCATATCTTTTCCTAATATATATACTGAAGAGGAGACTTTTCAGATTTCAATTGAGTTAATTAAGCAGGAAGGTATCTGGTTAATAAATAGAATATATGATAGAACCAAAACAAAAGAGGCTCCATCTTAAGAGCCTCTTTATCATTGAGTCAATTTTCGCTTTTTCTTATCACAAACGCTTTTCTAATTCTTCTTTTTGATCCTCAAACCCTGGTTTTCCTAGTAAAGCAAACATATTCTTTTTATATGCCTCAACTCCAGGCTGATCAAACGGATTAACACCTAAAATATATCCGCTTATTGCACATGCTTTTTCAAAGAAATAGACAAGATACCCAAAAGTATATGCATCTAATCTAGGAACTTCTACGATTAAGTTTGGTACATCTCCGTCCGTATGCGCAAGCAGTGTTCCCTGGAAAGCTTTATCGTTAATTTCATGAATTGACTTACCAGCTAAGTAATTTAATCCATCTAGATCTGATTCTTCTTTTTCTAATGTTAAATCTTTTTTTGGTTCATTGACGTGTAAGATGGTTTCGAATATATTACGACGTCCCTCTTGAATGTATTGTCCAAGTGAATGAAGATCTGTAGTAAAGTTTGCTGATGAAGGATAAATCCCTTTTTGGTCTTTTCCTTCACTTTCTCCAAATAGTTGTTTCCACCACTCAGAGAAGTATTGTAAGCTCGGCTCATAATTGATTAATAACTCGGTAACTTTTCCTTTTTGGTAAAGAATATTTCTTACGGCTGCATATTGATATGCTGGATTTTCAGATACGACTGGATTAGCAAGGTCTTCCATTGCAGCTTTAGCACCTTCCATCATGTCGTCGATGTTGATGCCACTAGCAGCGATTGGAAGTAAACCTACTGCTGTTAATACGGAGTATCGCCCTCCAACATCATCAGGAATTACAAACGTTTCAAAATCATTAGAATCTGCAGTTGTTTTTAAAGCACCTTTGGCACGGTCAGTTGTTGCATAAATACGCTTTTTCGCTTCGTCTTGACCATATTTTTCTTCGAGGTATTTTTTGAAAATACGAAAAGCAATTGCAGGCTCCGTTGTCGTTCCACTCTTTGAGATAACATTAATGGAGAAATCTTTGTCTTTAAGAATATCAAAAAGCTCAGACATATAGGTTGAACTTAAATGATGACCAACAAAAATAACTTGTGGAACTTGGCGTTTGTCCTTAGAAAGAAGGTTTTGGAAAGAATGATTTAACATTTCAAGTGCTGCTTTAGCGCCTAAATATGAGCCACCAATTCCAATAACAAGTAAAATGTCGGAGTCTTTTTTAATCTTTTCAGCTGCAGCCTTTATTCGTTTATATTCTTCACGGTTATAATTTCTAGGTAAGTCAAGCCAACCTAAGAAGTCCTTTCCTGCACCAATACGTTCATGAATCATTTGATGTGCAGTGTGAACAAATGGTTCTAAATTTGTAATTTCTTGTTTCTCGAAAAATGACAATGCCTTTTCATAGTTAAAGGATACATGTGTCATGGTAGTTCCTCCTCTGTTAAAGCAATTATTTCTATAATTTAACTTTAAGCGATACCGTTTGTGAAATCAAGAACAAGCCCTTTACAAATAAAAAGACTCTACATCATAATTGGTGTAGAGTCTTTAAAAATCATTATTTGTTATCGGATTGATTAATCCATTCTTGTAGCTTGTCTTTTAACGTATTAAAACCAGCTGAATCATTTGATTGTGTGGAAACAGCTTGCTTTTTAGGTTTTTCTGTATTAGCTTTTGGCGCTTCTTCTGTAGCACGAATAGAAAGAGATACTTTATTTCTCTCATCATCTACGTTAATAACTTTTACTTTAACTTCATCTCCTACAGATAAATGTTCGTTAATGTCTTTTACATATCCATGTGTAATTTCAGAGATGTGAACTAAACCTTGTGTTTCTTCATCTACAGAAACAAATGCTCCATAAGGTTGAATTCCTGTTACTTTACCTTCTATAATCTGACCAGCTTCTAATTTGTTAGTCATGCTGAACAACTCCTATATCTTATATATTCGATTCTTTGAACACAATAAAATACTATAACATACTTTAAAAAAATCGGCAAAGGCGACGAAATCACCAATTTGTAATCGTAATAAGAATATCGTTCTCTTCCATAATAAAATCTGGTTTTGGATGGATGGTATAAGCATCATCTCTTATGAGACCTAGTACTAGATAACCTTGGTGTAAGAAATTATTAACTACTTTACTGAATGTCTCTTCCTCTAAATCAAGCGGTAATTTTTGATGAGAGAATTGCTGCTGTACTAAAAGCTGATCAATATCTTCAAAAGGTGTAGCCTGCATGAGATGGTCTAATTCATGAAAGAAAAGACTGCTCATAAAGTCATTAGAGCGAATAATCGTTGTAGCACCTGCACGTATGGCATTCTCGATTTGTTTTTTTGATAAAATTTCTGTCACAATAGGAAGAGTCATATGATTCCCTCTCATGGCTATAGTAGTCATAATAGAATAGGTATCTGCTTGTTTTTCGTCTTTAGTGATATCTGCAGTGATAAGTACACAGTTAGCATTCGCAATGTTTGCTTTTTTGATCGTGTCGTCTTCGGTAGCGTCACCTTGGATAAAGTGTACTGGATATTCTTTATACGTTAATTTGTTTACGGTTTTATCTATTACGACGATTCTTCTGCCTGGATAATACTCTAAGACGAGTTTCATAAGTTGTCTCGTGCGTTCATTCCAACCAACAAATATGAAGTGATCATGTCCATGAAATGCTAAGCGACCATTCTCGAGATCTTGCTCTCTTTTTAATGTAGTAGTGGATAATGAAGAAATATAAAAAGCTATAAGCCCACCACCTGTTAATATTAATAGTATGCCGATGATTCTTCCTGTAGGAGTGAGCGGAACATAGTCACCGTAACCTACCGTAGCCGCAGTAACAAAAGCCCACCAAATTCCGTCAAACGCTGTGGGGAATTGTAAAGGTTCAATAAAATGTATAATTATCCCAAAGAAACTCATTGTAATTAATACAATCATTAATAATTTCAATATAATTGGTATACGAAAATAAATACGTTTTATGTAGCGGATATTCATAAAGGATCCACCTCACTGTTTTTTACTCGCTACGTTTCTAAACGTGCGCTTGCGCTTTTGTTCTAGTATGTGCGTTTTAGTTAGATACTTATTCTAAAATAACAGTGAGGGGTGGGGGAGTTTCTAAACTAAGGTATTTTTAATACTGCTGTAGACAGCATTCCACATATCTTGATTATCTCTATAAGATTTCGTTAGGAAAAGATACATTTCTTTCTGTTTTTCTTCGAAGTCAGTAGCTTCTCTTGGAGGAAGTTGTTCTCGTGCATTATCTACAAATTCTTGTATCTTTTCTGCACGAGGTCCCCATTTAGCTACTTCTTTCCCGTCTTCATCAATAAAAATAAAGATAGGTATAGAACGTGATTTTCCGTTTGTTAAAAACTGGTCCATCAATTCGAGATTATCATCTCGTAATAAAATTCGTACGGGCATATCACTTTTCTCTGCTATACGTAAAAGTACAGGAATATTAAGCATAGCATCGCCACACCAATCTTCTGTTAAAACGATGACACGAAGGGATTGATTATCAAGTGACAATTTCTCCGGTAACTGAAAATGGTCATAGATATGTAAGAGACTTTCCTTATGAATCGTCATTGATTCGATATAGTCATCTACTGACATACCTTTATTATACCAGTCATTTAATTGCATGTATGTACACCTCTTTTACATAATTTGATATAGTTAGTGTACCCATTAATTTACGGATGGTAAACTAAAGTGCCTAGGAATTAGTGCTTTCATTACTTAAGGAGGACAAATAAATGGAAAAATTACAGTACGATTTTTTGATGAATTTACTAAGAACTCCATCTCCATCTAGTATGGAAATGGATATTCAAATGAAATGGATGGAATATGTTAAGCCTTATGCTGACGAAATACGTACGGATAATGCCGGAAATGCAATTGCTGTATTAAATCCGGAAGCGGAATTCAAGGTCTTATTAGCGGGGCATTGTGATGAGATTGCATTAGTTATAAATCGAATTGATGATAATGGATTTCTCTACATTGATAAAATGGGGGGGATCAATCCAAAAGCAGCGGTTGGTATGAAAGTAGAAGTACTAGGGTATCAAAAAATAATAACAGGGGTAATTGGTGTCAATGCACAACATCATGGGGGGTTAAAAGGTGATTTTGATCTAGAAGATTTATTTATTGATTGTGGTTTTACTTCAAAACAAGAGGCAACTAAATATGTACAGATAGGTGATTTAGCTGTCTATAAAACGGAGCCAGAGCTATTACAAGATCGATATATTGCGGGGCGAGGATTAGACAATCGTACAGGAGCATTTATGGTAGCAGAAGTGATCCGTATCTTATCAGAAAAAAATCTTCCTATCGGTGTTTATGCAGTTAGTACAGTTAATGAAGAAACAAATATGGGAGGAGCCTATTTTGCTGCAGCTGCTATTCAGCCAACGATGGCACTTGCTGTTGATGTTACTTTTGCAACAGATTACCCAAAAGTGAATAAAGAAAAATATGGTGAAGTTTATTTAGAAGGGGGACCTGTTTTAGCAAAAGGTGCACCGATTAATCGAAAAATAAATCTTTGGCTGGAAAATGCAGCTAAGGAAGCAAATATAAAAGTTCAATACGAACTAACACCACGTATGACAGGAACGGATGCTGATCGAATGCGACTTACTGGTAAAGGTGTTCCTGTATCATTGGTTTCTTTACCGTTACGTTATATGCATTCACCTGTCGAAACAGCAAGCAAACAGGATATGGAAGAAGAAGTGCAGTTAATGGTATCCATGTTATCTAATCTTTCAGGGAAAGAGAGTTTAAATCCATTAAATGATTAAAACTTAAACTAACCAATATACTCTTTTTCGTAGTGATACGTGAGGGAGTATTTTTAATTTTTAACAAAAGTGATATATTTCAGAAATGAATTGTAATGTTTTGTAAAATAAAGAGATGTGATAGCTATATATGAAGATATTCCTTGATTCTTATCTATGAATATAATGAACTATAAATTTATATGTCAATTTATAATCTATTAAAAATGTCATGAATTTCATCGTGATTTCTGTAACTTTATGATTAAATTTCTACTTTTTAGAAAAGTGTTACAATTAAGTGTAACATTACTTAGTACCTCTGATTCATTTTTGTAATCTAAAATTTTCTGATAATAAGTGAAATAAGGTTTGTCTACCTAATTGTAGTTATAAAGTCTATGTAATTTCCAGTGAAAAAATCCTACATTTCTATCAATTTAGAATATTCTGATTTAATTCGACTCAAATCGACAAAAATCATTCCTTTCATTTACTATACTTGCATTAACAGCAAGAACAACTTACACAAATACGCATATCATCGACAATTTAGAAAAAGGAGGAAGTGTTGTTTTTTTATAGAATTATCCGTCGATTTTATGCAACTTGTTCTAAAAATGAGGGGAGGAAAAGATTTGAGAAAAAAGAAAAAACGTCAGACAAAAGCATTTAGTCTTGTTGCTACAGTAGCAATGACGTTATCTCTAATTACACCTGGACTATCTTATGCAGAAAGTGGGAAAACAAGTCTTTCTTTAAATGATTCCAATCAAGTGACCGAAGCTAAAGTCAGTGACCGATTGATGAAAAACTTTAAAGATGATGAAAAGGTGACATTCCTTGTTAAATTCAATGAGAAGGCAGACGTTAAAAAAGTTGCTAAAGAAGCAAGGAGTACTGCACAAAAAGCGAGTTTATCAGCAGCTAAATTGGAACATATCCAACGCTCTGCTGTAATCTCGGAGTTGAAAGCTACTTCCATTGATTCCCAAGCAGAAGTCATTGAATATTTAGAATCAGAAATTGAAAAAGGGAATGCAAAAGATCTCAAATCTTATCATATTGTCAATGGTATTGCAGTAACAGCAACGAAAGAGGTTGCAGAAAAAATCGCTACATTTTCTGAAGTAGAAAAGGTACTTCCGAACGAAACACGTGAATTATATACGACTGTAGATAAAGATGCAGAAACACCAAAATCTGATGTGGCTAATGTAGAATGGAACGTTGAAAGAGTTGGTGCTCCAGCTGCATGGAACATGGGATTTGATGGTTCTGGTGTTGTTGTAGCTAGTATTGATACTGGTGCACAATTTGATCACCCTGCATTAGCAGAAAAATATCGTGGGTATGATTCGGCATCTGGTGAAGTAGATCATACGTATAGTTGGTATGATGCCACTGCTGGTCAAGAAATACCTTATGACGACCAAGGCCATGGTACGCATGTAACTGGAACGATGGTTGGTAGTGAGCCAGATGGTGCTAACCAAGTAGGTGTTGCTCCTGGTGCTCAGTGGATCGCTGTTAAGGCATTTACTGCAGCTGGTGGAACAGATGTTGATTTGCTAGATGCTGCAGAGTGGATTCTTGCTCCTGGTGGAGATGCTTCAATGGCACCTGATGTTGTCAATAATTCTTGGGGTGGCGGACCGGGATTAGATGAATGGTATCGTGATGTTGTTATTGCTTGGAGAGCAGCGGAAATCTTCCCTGAATTCTCTGCTGGTAATACTACGTTAACGAATCCAGGTGGTCCTGGATCGGTTGCAGTTCCAGCTAACTATCCAGAATCATTTGCAACTGGTGCAACGGATATAAATGATAGCTTAGCATCCTTCTCATTACAAGGACCTTCTCCATATGAAGGGGATGTTAAACCTGACATTTCAGCACCTGGTGTAAATATCCGATCCTCTGTACCTGGTGGCGGATATGAAGGTGGATGGAATGGAACATCAATGGCTGGTCCTGCTGTATCAGGTGCAGCGGCTTTATTAATACAAGCAGATCCAAGTTTGTCAGTGGATGATTTAGAGGAAATTCTTATAAATACAGCACAGCCACTTACAGATGGGGCTTTCCCAGAATCACCAAATATGGGATATGGATATGGTCTTGTAAATGCACATGATGCAGTTTCTTCTGTAGTGTCTGGACTTGGTACACTTGAAGGACAAGTTACAAAAGAAGGAGAAGATAACGAAGCTCCTACTTACGAACACGAAGCTCCAGTAGAAACGTACGAAGGAATGGATTTACCATTAACCATTAACGTTTCAGATAATATCAGTGTCTCTTCTGTAGATGTTGCATTTGGAGATGAAACATTATCCGCAGAACGAGTGTCTGGTGATTACAAATCTGGAGAGTATGCGGTAACTATACCGGGTGATAGTATTACTGGAGATTCATTCTCTTATCACTTTGTTATTAATGATTTTGGAGGAAATGAAGTAACAACTGATGAATATTCACTAGATGTATTGCCTGGAATTAGTGTAGGATACTTCACTGATTTCGAATCCAATCCATCTGGATGGCTAGTATCTGGTGATAATGCTAGCTGGAACAGAGGAGAACCGACTTCTGGACCTGGAGAAGCTTTCTCTGGAGATTATGTATATGCTACTAACACTGAAGGACAATATACAAACAATGAAAATAGCACATTATTAATGCCGCCTATTGATCTTCCAGAAGGTGAATCGTATTTACAGTTCCAGCATTGGTTTAATATCGAAAATAACTGGGATTTTGGTCATGTATTTATTTCTACAGACCAAGAGAACTGGACTCAATTGTTGCGTATAACAAATATATCTGACGGTTGGCAACAAGTAGAGTTGGATTTATCAGAGTATAGTGGTCAACGTGTATATATTGGATTTAACCTTGATACAGATGGAAGTGTAACACGTGATGGTTGGTATATCGATGATGTTGGCCTATCTGATGCTTCTGTTTCCAATGCAGTTGGTCTGAAAGAAGTGAAAGGATCAAATGCATTAACAATTGATCAGAAAGAATCTAACGTTGCAGTTGAAAAAGATGTTACGAAAAAAGAAAAAGTTGATCCGAATAAGGTCACACCTGCTATGCCAATAGTAGAAAAGGACAACAAAAAAGAATCAATTAATCCGACGTTATTGCCAATAAATGCGACAGTCAGTATTTTAGAATCAGGTAGATCAGTGAATACAGATCCAGCAAACGGTTCTTATTCATTTATGCACGCTGCTGGTGACT
The DNA here is from genome assembly GCF_000340475.1 of Oceanobacillus kimchii X50. Lineage (NCBI taxonomy): Bacteria > Bacillati > Bacillota > Bacilli > Caryophanales > Bacillaceae > Oceanobacillus > Oceanobacillus kimchii. Next base: position 2,372,925 of record NZ_CM001792.1, on the reverse strand, counting down.
ATACTGCAGTTGCAGAAGCATATGGCTTTCATTCTGCAGAACAATCTGTATCTATTGAAGATGATGCATCTACAACAGCTGACTTTACATTAGAAGAAATAGATCAATATACTATCACTGGTACTGTAACAGATGAAGATACCGGTGAGGGAGTAGAAGGTGCTATGGTAATTTTAGTAGAAGATGCAAACATTGCACCAGTTGAAACTGATGCAGATGGTAACTTCTCACTTTCTGCTTATGAAGGGAATTACACGTTAAAAGTGTTAGCTCAAGGATATCATCCAACAGAAGTTGAAGTTGACTTAGATGGTCAAGATGCTGAAGTAAATATCTCATTAGAACCATTCTATACCGTTCCAGGTGGAGAAATCGGTTATGATGATGGAACTGCTGAGAATGCTCGTGCTTACTATGATGCAGGAAACAAATGGGCAGTAAAAATGTCCTTAGATGAAGGTAGAGAATCTGCAATTGTTACTGATGGTGTGTTCCAATTCCACGGTACAGACTGGCCAAATCCAGGCGGAACAGAATTTGCAGTTGAAGTATGGGATGCGACTGGTCCAGATGGCACTCCTGGTGAACGTATTGCAGGTCCGGTAGAAGCAGAAGCAATTCGAAGCCTTGATGAATGGACTGTAGTTGATTTATCTGAACATGCAATCCAAGTAGAAGGGGACTTCTATATGGTATATGTTCAAACTGGAGTAAATCCTAATGTACCAGGACTTGCTACGGATGAGAATGGCCCAAATGCAGGAAGAAGCTACCAAAGTGTGGCAGGAGCATGGTCTCCATCACCTGAAGTTGAGGGCAACTATATGATTCGTGCTCGAGTAGCTTACGGTGTAGATGATCCAATTATTACTACTCCTGCAGAAGATTATATTACAAATGAATCAGAATTAACTGTTGCAGGAACTGCTTCACCTACAACAACCTTACAACTATTGAACAATGGAGAAGATGTTGGTACTGCAGAAGTTGGAGATAGTGGAGAGTTCTCTATTCCAGTTGATTTAACGGAAGGTGCAAACGAACTCCAAGCTCAAACAATTATGGAAGAAGTCGTTGTTGGAGAATCGGATACTGTAACGGTTACTCTAGATACTGAATCACCAGAATTAACGATTGATAATCCTTCAGATGGGGATAAGACTAATCGTGAAACAGTGACAGTAGAAGGTACTGTTGCAGATGAAAACCTAGACTATGTCGAAGTTAATGGGCAGCAAGCATCTGTAGAAGATGGTGCTTATTCTAAACGTATTTTACTTGATGAAGGCGAAAATACAATTGAAGTTGTTGCCGCTGACTTGGCTGGAAATACAACGACTGAATCAGTCACTATAGAAGTGGATTACACTGCTCCTGAAATTGAAAATGTAACTCCAACAGAAGATGTACATCTCAGTGCGGGAGAAAGTGTGAAAATTGAGTTTGAAGCTGATCCAGGTTTACGTGCAACTTATGTTATTCATATGCCATTAACGAACCTTGGACTTACGAATGCAACTGAACTTCCAATGATGGAAGTTTCAGAAGGTAAGTATGTTGGTTATTGGACTGCTACGAGTAATGCAGTTGCAGATGGTGCAGTTATTGAAGTTATTGCAAAAGATAGCTTCGGTAATGAAACAAGAGAACAAGCTGAAGGAAAACTATTTATTAATCTAGAAGAATAGTAATAGCTTGTTACAGTAAAAGTCTGTAGAAAAGGAAGAAATTTCTTTCCTACAGACTTTTTTCTATTTTAAAAATTCTATTAATGTATTGTTTAATCTATATTTGATATAGTGTATGCTGGGTTAAGAATAACCATTTTTTATATGGATATACATAAGGGGAAAGGTATGAATATAAATGAAATTATAATGTTGATATTAGCAGCTTTTTTATTACTTGGTGGTATTGATTATTTAGCTGGTAATCGCTTAGGCTTGGGGGAAAAATTTAAAGAAGGAATTATGTCTATGGGGACGTTAGCATTAGTAATAGTAGGAATAGTCTCTTTAGCTCCAGTAATTGCTAATATTTTGACTCCGATCGTAACACCTTTATACAGATGGATTGGGGCAGACCCATCTACATTTGCGAATACAATATTGGCATTAGATATGGGTGGACAAGCACTTGCAGAACAAATGGCTGAAAGCAATGAAGCTGCGTTATTTGCTTGGGTATTTTTAGGTACTATGCTCGGACCAACGATTTCATTTACCATACCAGTTGCACTTAGTATGATTACAAAACAAGATCATTCGTATTTTGCGAAGGGGATAATGATTGGAATTAGTACAATCCCTATTGGTTGCTTAATTGGAGGATTTTATGCTGGACTTGACTGGTCTATGATGTTTCGAAATCTTGTAATTCCAATTGTGTTTTCAATTTGTATTTTAATAGGACTACTATTTTTTGCTGACAATATGATGATACTATTTCATTGGTTAGGTAAAACAGTAACAACAATTGCGTTAATTGGATTATTAGCGATTGGTATTGAAACCATTACTGAAATCACAGTTATTCCGGGGTTAGCTCCTCTAGAAGATGGTATCCAAATAGTCGGATTAATCGCAATTGTGTTAGCTGGTGCCTTTCCATTTGTTGCAGTAATTACAAAACTTGCTTCGAAACATTTACAAAAGATTGGTAATAGTTTACAAATAAATTCAGCTTCTACGGCAGGGCTTATAGCATCTGTAGCTCATGTGATTCCTATGCTAGCATTATTAACGCAAATGAATGAACGTGGAAAGGTTATGAATGTAGCTTTTGCAGTGAGTGGTGCATTTGTATTTGGTGGCCATTTAGGTTTTGTTGCAGGTATAGAATCATCCATGGTGATTGCGATGATAATAGGAAAGTTATCTTCTGGTATTTCAGCAATTGTGTTAGCGTTGTTACTTACTTCATCAAAAGATAGTAATATACTTGCTAAAAATTCAATGTGAAGGTATAATGGTTTCTAACAAATAAATATTCGATTCCAATCTTCGGGGCAGGGTGTAATTCCCGACCGGCGGTAAAGTCCGCGAGCTGCATACGTATTGTGGTTGATCTGGTTAGATTCCAGTACCGACAGTTATAGTCTGGATGGGAGAAGATGTCGATCATGTTTGTGTTACACATTTTTTGTGTGCATTATTTGACGATGTATTCAAACCCTAGGGCTCCGCTCTAGGGTTTTATTAATGAAACACATAACAGGTAATCGTCCTTCATCACAAGATCGGAGTCGAATGAATTGATGGAGGAGACACAGATGCAAAAATCGAAAAGAAACAATTTATTAAAGTTAATTATCATTGCGTTATTAAGTACAATTTCATTGGTATTATTTTTTATTAATTTTCCATTACCATTTTTACCGACACCATATTTAAAAGTAGACTTTAGTGATGTACCTGCTTTGATAGCTTCATTGATTTTCTCCCCAATTGCAGGCATTGTAGTAGTTGGTTTTAAGAATTTATTGTATCTTGCAGTTTCCGGATCTGCAGATCCAATTGGAGTTATGTCAAACTTTATTGCAGGCGTAATGTTAGTTGTTCCAGTTTCTATGATTTATCACCGAGTAAAAGGTATGAAAGGATTACTAACTGGATTAGTTATTGGTACGCTTGTGATGGCAATTGGAATGAGTGTTATGAATTACTATCTGATTTTACCGGCTTATGGTTGGTTTATGGGATGGGAAATGTCTAATCAAGTTAAATGGATATCTGTTATAGCAGGTGTATTACCATTTAATATGTTAAAAGGTGTATTTATTGCAGTATTGTTTATTCCATTATTTATAAAATTACAAGCCTGGGTTCAACAACAACAAACAAGGTTTTCTCTAAAATAAATTAAAAAGCTTCGCAACCACAATGGTAGCGAAGCTTTTTAGATATATAAGGAATTTTGAAATTTATGTGCGGTGGAGAACCAACTACTTCTGGCACAAACGAAGTGCTTTTTAATAGTTTTCTTCTTCCTCTGATACTAAAAGACGGGCAGTGGGCATTACTTCTAATCGTTCTTCTGGAATAGGTTCACCTGATTTTTCACTAATCCCATACGTACCATCTTCGATCCTTTGCAATGCATCTTCAATTTCTTGTAATTGATCTTCTCGCATCAGATTAAGACCAGCATCTCGTTGTTGTTCAAATTGTTCTGTACCCAAATCCGCTGGATGATTATCAAAATTAGTGAGTTCATCAGAACTCGTATTATTGTCTTGTCTATCCTCTAAATCCTCTTTCATTTGCTGTAATTTCTTTTTAAAATAATTTAACTTATCTTTACTTAATTTATTTGTCATAGTTCCATCCTTTCAAAGTTATAACAATGCTGTTATAAGTAGTGATAGCCCTAATAACATTCCATACATTGTGTTTGTTTTTGCAGTAGCGCCCATCGCCGGCATCATTTCAATCGATGTTTTCTTACCTTGGAATTTCTTAATGACTCCATATGCTTTTGGGACACTTAAGAAAGTGATAAAGGACCAAATCGGAAGGAACCCGATAAAGATATACAATAAGGTCATAATATACGCCAACGCCATTAATGTCCCAAGTAGTGCAACGGATCGTTCTTTGCCAATCAAGACTGCAATAGTTTTTCTACCTCCGCGTTTGTCCCCTTCGCGATCTCGGATATTGTTTGCAAAATTGATACAACCGATAAAGATAGTAATAGGTATTGAAACCCAAATTATTTCCGAAGTTATCGTCTCCGTTTGAATATAGTAAGTAATACCAATTATCACGGATCCCATCAATACTCCTGAGAATAATTCTCCAAATGGAGTATATGAAATTGGAATAGGGCCTCCAGTATATAAATAACCAATTATCATACAAATTAAACCAATTATTGCAACCCACCAACTAGACATCACACAAATGTATATTCCCAGTAAAACAGATATTCCATAAAATAGGAATGCTAAATTTCGAATATGTTTTGGATCTATCCCATCACGTACAATAGATCCTCCAATCCCAACAGATTGATCATTATCTAATCCACGAACAAAATCATAATACTCATTAAACATATTGGTAGCTGATTGAATTAATAAAGAAGCTATTAACATTGCTATGAAAATCAACCAGTTAATGGTACCTTCATTAAATGCAATCATTGTTCCAACAAAAACTGGGACAAATGATGCGGTCAACGTGTGTGGTCGAAGTAGTCGCCACCAAACGTGAATTCCTTCACGTTCATTTAATAATTTTTTCATATTCGATGTATCTTTTGATTGCATTGAAATAAGCCTCCTGATTTGTCTATATCATATTAATTTTATGGAAAGGTTAAGAAGGTGTCAATGTATGTTATAATCAGGAATTTTTTCGAAATAATAGGCTTTTCTTGAGAAACTCGTAAAAAGAGCATAAAATAAGGAAGGATATAATTAATTTACGATATTATGTCGGGGGTTCATAGGAATGATTGGAATAGAAGAAAAACAACTAGCAATTCTTGTTGATAAAGCAATTAATGAAATGTTATCTGAAGATCAAGCTAAGTTGTTTAGTTACACGAAAAAAATTAACCATCCTAACATATACTCTTTTTTGCAATTAGCAGGAGATAGGAAATTAACAAGAAGTTTCTGGTCGAGTAATTCGAACGATGTAACCATTCTTGGTGCTGGACAGGCAGTTACCATACAAGCGGAAGGTCAGCGTTTTCGATCAATAGAAAATGATTGGAATGAGTTGTTGAAAAGAGCCACTATTCACAATCCTTTTGAAAAGCAAGGAACTGGAATTGTAGGACTAGGTGGTTTTGCATTTGATCCAAAAAAAGAATCAACACACTTGTGGCGTAATTTTCCAGCTGGTCAATTAACGATACCTCAAGTTATGGTTACAATAGTAGACAATCAATGTTATTTAACTTTCAATATGTATTTGCATACAAATGATCATGGCTTTCAATTAATGGAAGAATACAAAGAATTGGAGTCTTATTTATTAGGAGAATCGAATTTTTTAAAACAAGATATTAACATGATTGAAAAGAAAGAAGTAAATCCACAACAATGGATGCATACTGTTCAAAAAGCAACAGAAGAAATGAAAACTTCCATTACCAATAAGATTGTATTGGCAAGAGAGATTCGTTTACGTTTTGATAAACGAGCAGATATTCCCTCGATTATAAGAAAACTATTAGAAACGCAATCGAATAGTTATATTTTTGCATATGAGATTGACGGCGATTGTTTTGTAGGGGCTACTCCTGAACGACTTGTTAAAGTGGAAGGAAATAAATTATTTTCTACTTGTCTCGCAGGTACTGCACCAAGAGGAAAGACAACTAAAGAAGACCAAAAAATTGCTGAGGATCTTTTTACAGATCCAAAGAATCGAAAAGAGCATGACTATGTTGTTCAAATGATTAGAAAAGCAGTTGAAAGATACTGTACTAATGTAGATATTCCTAGTGAACCACAAGTGTATATCTATAAGACATTACAACATCTTTATACACCTGTAACTGCTAAATTAATGAATAGCAATAGTATCTTCTCTATTATAGAGGAACTTCATCCAACTCCAGCTTTAGGTGGAACACCTAGGGAAGAATCCATGTCTTTTATTAGAAATAATGAACGGTTAGACAGAGGTTGGTACGGTGCTCCTATTGGATGGCTAGATAGTAATAATAATGGTGAGTTTGCCGTAGCTATACGTTCTGCCATGATTCAAGGAACTGAGGCGTCACTTTTTGCAGGCTGCGGAATTGTATCAGATTCAGATCCAGTGAGTGAATATGAAGAAACAAATATTAAATTGATGCCAATGCTCTCTGTTTTAGGAGGATAGACGATGGATTATACAGAAAAGTTAACGCGCTATGTCGCGAATTTTGTAGATGAATTAGCAAAAAGTGGTGTGACGGATGTGGTGATTTCTCCTGGATCTCGTTCTACACCACTTGCTCTTGTATTTACAGAGCATCCATCCATAAAAGAGTGGATTATCGTCGATGAGCGTTCTGCTGCTTTTTTCGCTTTAGGATTAGCGAAGAAATCAAATCGTGCAGTGGTAGTAGTATGTACTTCAGGAACAGCAGCAGCAAACTATTATCCTGCAATTGTGGAAGCGCATTATAGTCGTGTACCACTTCTTGTATTAACTGCTGATCGTCCGCATGAGCTGAGACATATCGGAGCTCCTCAAACAATTGAACAAATTAAAATGTATGGTGACTATACAAAATGGTTTCATGAAATGGCTTTGCCGGAAGCAACAGATAGGATGTTGCATTATGTTCGTAATAAAGCATCTCATGCGAAACACGTTGCAGAGGAAGGGAATCCTGGAGTTGTCCATTTAAACTTCCCATTACGCGAACCGCTAACACCTAATTTTTCTTTGGATTCTATTTGGAGTACAAACAGCTATACTAGACAAAATATTATGCAAGAAGGAACAAAACAATTAACTACAAAGCAATTGCAAAGTTTACTAGAGGAGCTCGGTCCAAACAAAAAAGGATTGTTTGTATGTGGACCACAGACAGATGCTAAGTTTGCGGATGCAGTCACTTCATTAGCTGGGAAGTGGGGAATTCCTGTAGTTGCTGACCCTTTATCACAGATAAGAACGGGAAAGCATCATAAGGACAATGTAATTGATGGGTACGATGCGTTCTTAAGAGAACCGGAAATTAGAGATAAACTAAAGCCCGATTATATTATCCGGTTTGGAGCTATGCCAGTTTCTAAAGCGTATTTATTTTATGTTATGGAAAATGTGGATATACCGCAGTACGTAATCGAGCCTTCGGAGGGAATACGAGATCATTCGTCTAATCAAGGAACATTTTTATTTGCAGAACCAACTATATTTTGTGAACAACTTAATCAAATGACTGAGAATCAAGATGTATCTATTGAATGGCTAAAGACTTGGCAAGAGATGAATCAAATTGCTAAGCATTATCTTTTAGAGGGTAACGAAGAGCAAATAACTGAAGGAGAGGCTGTTCGAGGTTTAGCTGAAGTAATCCCAGATGGAAGCACTTTGTATGTTGGGAATAGCATGGCAATTCGAGATGTAGATACGTTTTATATGACTTCACCTAAATCAATAAATATATTAGCGAATCGTGGCGCTAACGGTATTGATGGTATGGTTTCAAGTGGAGTAGGAGCTTCTGCAGATAATGAAAGGGTAACATTATTACTTGGTGACTTATCTTTATTTCACGATATGAATGGGTTATTTGCTGCAAAACATTATACATTACCAATTACAATTGTGTTAATCAATAATAATGGTGGTGGGATATTTTCCTTCTTGCCTCAAGCTAAGGATAAGCGACATTTTGAAGCTTTGTTTGGTACTCCAATGAACTTGTCCTTTGAACAGGTGGCGAGACTGTATGATGCAAATTACAATCATGTGAATACAGAGGAAGAATTAAAAGTAGCTTTATATGAAAGTTATCGACTTGATGGTCTATCAATTATTGAGGTAAAAACAGATCGCGAACAAAATGTTCTATGGCACCAAGCAAAATGGCAATCGATTAAGAAAGCTATTTTAAAGGATGGTTAGATGAGTTTGGAAGATAATGAATTGTACTATGAAATAGTTGGAGATGGTGAACCGATTGTGATGTTACATGGGTTTACAGGAACACGTCATACTTGGGGATCATTAAAGACTTTTTTAAGCGACTATCAATTAATTTTATTTGATCTTCCAGGGCATGGTTGTTCGAAGGGGTATTCTCTGACCTCGATGAAGGCATGTTGTAAGCAACTTAGAAAACAGCTAAATAAAATGAATATAATGAAATTCCACTTAGTCGGCTATTCTATGGGAGGACGTACTGCAATTCATTTTGCTAATGAATTTCCTCATATGGTACAATCATTAATTTTAGAAAGTGCTTCCCCTGGTTTATCCTCTGAATTAGAGCAAAGCCAGCGACAGCAAAATGATAAGAATTTGGCAAACTATATATTACAAAATGGTATAGAAGAATTTGTTAATTATTGGCAAGATATTCCCTTATTTTTATCACAAAAGGAACTTTCTGAAGAAAAGCAGCAACAAATTAGAAATGAACGTCTTTCTCATCAACGAGAAGGGTTAGTACATTCACTTCATTCTATGGGGACAGGGGCACAACCTTCATTTTGGAACGATTTAGAACAAATGATTATGAGGGTATTGTTAGTAGTAGGAGAAAAAGATTCTAAATTTGTAAAAATTAATAATAAAATGAGAGAAAAACTTCCAAATGCGGAGTTAACAGTATGTAAAAATGTTGGTCATGCAGTTCATGTGGAAAATCCACAAATCTTTGGTAAAATAGTAGAAGAGTTTCTAAATAGAAACCCAATTGCTACATAATTTTGTTGCTTGAAAGGAGCATATATATGTCTGTAGAATGGCAAAAAGTAAATAGCTATGAAGAAATAATTTATGAAAAATATAATGGTATTGCAAAAGTAACCATTAATCGTCCTGAAAAACGAAATGCATTTACACCATTAACGGTAAAAGAGATGATTGATGCATTTATTGATGCGCGTGATGATTCTACTATCGGTGTTATTGTATTAGCTGGTGAAGGTGAAAAAGCTTTCTGTTCAGGTGGAGATCAATCTGTACGTGGACATGGAGGTTATGTTGGTACGGACGAGATTCCGCGATTGAATGTTTTAGATTTACAAAGACTAATTCGTACTATACCAAAACCTGTAATTGCAATGGTATCTGGTTACGCTATTGGCGGAGGGCATGTACTACATGTAGTTTGTGACTTAACAATTGCTGCAGACAATGCTATTTTTGGCCAAACTGGTCCAAAAGTGGGTAGTTTCGATGCGGGATATGGAGCAGGTTATTTAGCACGTCTAGTTGGTCATAAACGCGCACGTGAAATCTGGTACTTATGTCGTCAATATAATGCTGAAGAAGCTTATGAAATGGGGCTTGTAAATACGGTTGTTCCACTAGAAAAACTTGAGGAAGAAACTATCCAATGGTGTGAGGAAATTCTAGAAAAATCTCCAACAGCCTTACGTTTCTTAAAAGCTTCATTTAATGCGGATACAGATGGCCTAGCTGGACTGCAGCAACTAGGAGGAGACGCTACATTATTGTATTATACAACGGATGAAGCTAAAGAGGGGCGCGATGCGTTTAAAGAAAAAAGAAAACCTAACTTTAAACAATTCCCTCGTTTCCCTTAAGAGGTAATAGTATCTAGAAGAACCTTTGTTCCTTGTGAGCAAAGGTTTCTTTATCGTATAGTGTACAAGATTGGAGAGAATGTTATGAGTGAAACAACTCCACATTGGTTAACAAAACGAGCAGATCTATCCCCAAATAAAAAGGCGATTGAGTTTGAGGATGGGAGTTCTATTACGTACCTTGAATTATTTCATCGAAGTCAATCCTATGCGAAAAAGTTAGCAAAACTTGGCTTACAAAAAGGTGATCACATTGCTATTCTTTCTACGAATAGTGTCGAAATGATTCAAGCTGTTTATGCATGTAGTTACTTGGGTACAGTAGTCGTTTTGTTAAATACTAAGCTGACATTGAACGAACTAAATCAACAGCTACTTGATTCTGATGCTAAGATGATTATTAGTTCCGGTTCTTTCAAGTCCAAAGAATTTGCAATTCAACAAATTAATTATAGAGATTTAGAATCTGTATCGGAAAAACAAATTGGTATAACCTTAAACGAAGAAATTTGTTTAGATGATATATTTACAATGATGTATACATCTGGTACTACTGGATTCCCCAAAGCTGTTCAGCAAACTTATGGCAATCATTGGTGGAGTGCAACTAGTTCTGTACTAAATTTAGGACTGCATGAGAATGATAAATGGTTAATACCCTTGCCTCTATTTCATGTAAGTGGTTTGTCCACCATGTTAAAGAGTGTGATTTATGGAATGCCAATCTATGTACTAGAAAAGTTCGATGTAGAAAAGGTTCATGATGCCATAATGAATCGCAATGTTACGATTGTGTCCGTTGTTACTGTAATGGTGCAACACTTAGTTAAGCGACTCGGAAACAATCATTATCCGAATTGTTTTCGTTGTATGCTTCTAGGCGGTGGTCCAGCTCCTAAGTCATTATTAGAAGAAGCAAAGAAAAGAAACATACCAGTTTTTCAGTCCTATGGTATGACAGAAACATCGTCACAAATCGTTACATTGACTCCCGAAGAAGCATTAAATAAGATTGGTTCTTCGGGCAAACCACTTTTTCCCGCTCAGCTTAAAATTGATCACAATAAAAACGAACCAAATCAAATTGGAGAAATTATGGTAAAAGGTCCAATGGTTACAAAGGGATACTATAAACGAACAGAGACGAATAAGGAAGTATTTGAAAATAATTGGCTGCACACTGGAGATATGGGATATTTGGATGAACAAGGTTATTTATATGTGGTTGATCGGCGAAATGATTTAATTATTTCTGGTGGAGAAAATATCTATCCTTCTGAAATAGAAAATGTGTTAGTACAAATTGACGGAATTGAAGAAGCAGGGGTTAAGGGTATTCCGAATGAAGAATGGGGAATGGTTCCTGCTGCATTTATTGTATGTAGTAAACCCATAGATATGAAAGTGATTAATACACATCTAGAGAAGTATTTAGCAAAGTATAAACATCCGAAAGAAATTCATGTAATTAATGAACTTCCTAGAAATGCTACCAATAAGCTTGTACGCCATAGATTAGGAAAATAAGTTCCAGACAATGTTAGGAAATATATAGTGGTGAGAGAGTATTTACTTTAAATAAGTAAGATACTCTTTTTTATTTGGATGAATAAACAAAAAAGACACAGATTATATACTAGGAGGTGTTAGAGTTGGATAAACAAAAATACTTTATAAGTGTGGGTGAAGGTGAAATATCTCAAGTTCGTTATCAAAATAATGATGATTTTGTTATTTATGCAACAGAAGATGAGATTACATTACTACGATCGAAGTTTGAAGATATGCATGAATCAAGTTTTGATTCTTTTAAACGAGCGCATATTCCCTTTATGCCATATCACAACGATGAAGCAAATGATATATACGACGATACAATGACAGAAACTTTTCAAATTTTATACGATCTAGGTGATGAAAAAACCAAGAATCATATTCAATCTATGGGAATATTATCAGATAAACATTTATAATGTGCAAAAAACTTTGTAGAAAAAAATTTTACTGTAGTCCACGTATAGTTGGGCTACAGTAAAAACAATCTGTAGGTTTAACTTATCTGAAAGAAAGGTATAGACTACTAAGTGCTTATACTTAACTTATGGGAGGAGTATTTAAAAAATGAACAAAAAAACGTATTATATATTACCAATTAGTGTAGTTGCATTTTTAGGTATAATTATACTCTCCGCATTTAATCATGAAGAAGTAGTTAATGCTGAAAATCATAGTAATAGTAATTCTGTTCAATTAGAGAAAGAATCATCAATATTCGATCATTCTACTATAACAGAAAAAATGAATGGTTTTATGGATACGTTAATACAAGAAGTCGACAGCAATTATAAAGTACAAGCTTATCAAACGAAAGATGAACTTATTCACGCATTTGAACAATATACCACAGAAACATTGGCTTCAGAATTTGTATCGTATTACTTTGAAGAAAAGCAAGACGGTATGTACATTATTCCCATGGATGCACCATCTTGGTTTCAAGAGGAAAACGATTATGATATGATTAAAAAAGATGAAAATACTATCCAATTAACTCAACGAAATTATAATGAAATGGTGGGAGAATATACATTGGTAGTGGATTTCACGTTTCAACATGATTGGAAAATTTCTAAGGTAACATATCAGTAATTTTCAATCAAAGAAAGTAGTGGAAGATTTGAATAGATTTAAGGATTTCTATAATAATACAGTACAATTATCATTTTTGGATCATCCATTTTCGAGAGAGCCAAAGCACGTATGGGTTATCTGTCGTTATAAAGATAAGTGGTTACTAACCGCACATAAGGAACGAGGGATTGAATTTCCTGGTGGAAAGGTAGAGCCTGGAGAAACAGCAGAACAAGCGGCGGTTCGAGAAGTTATGGAAGAAACTGGCGGTTCTGTAGGAACACTACATTATATTGGCCAATATAAAGTGGATGGAAGAAATGATACAGTGATAAAAAATGTATATTTTGCTATTATTCATAAGCTAACTGAACAGGAGACTTATTATGAAACGAAAGGTCCAGTTTTATTATCAGTAATACCAAAGAATGTACGTAAACGAAAGGGATATAGTTTTATTATGAAAGACGATGTACTTCATACTTGTATGAGGCGGATAAAATCAATCTTTTTATAAATAGAAGCGTGTAAGTCATAATGGCTTACACGCTTCTATTTCGTATGAGTAACTGTTCAATTTTTTCTACAAATTTATACATAATCGTCGCAAGTATAGCGATAATTACTAAGCTAGACATCACTAGAGTAAAATCAAACACTTGGAAACCATAGATGATGAGGTAACCTAACCCTTGTTTTGAAACAAGGTATTCCCCTACAATCACACCTACCCAAGACAATCCAACATTTACTTTAAGCGTTGAGATAATTGCGGGTAATGCAGAAGGAAAAATAGCTTCTTTAAAGCATTGCCACCTGGTTGCTCCAAAACTAAGCATTACTTTTTGATAATTCGGATCGACCTCATTAAAAGCAGAATACACTACTAGTGTTGTAACGATAACGGAAATAATGAATCCCATGGCAATAATGGAAAGGTAACCAGGACCTAATGCAACAATGAGAATTGGGCCTAACGCAACCTTTGGCATTGCATTCATGATAACAAGATAAGGATCCATTATTCTTGCAAAGCGTCTAGAAGCCCATAATAAGGTTGCGATTACTATTCCTCCTATGGTTCCAATTAGAAATCCTAAGATTGTTTCTAACAGGGTAACTTGAATATGAGATAATAGTGAACCATTAGCGAATCGTTGAATAATTAATTGAAAAACTCTACTAGGGGAACTAAATAATAAAGGATCTATCCAGTACAATCGGCTTGAAACTTCCCATAAACTAATAAAAATAATGAGAATGGATAGTTGCCAAGTCAATACGATTTTACTCTCCCGTTTTAAGCCTCGTTGGTAATTAAAAAACAGTTGTTTATCATTCATGATTATCATCCCTTATTGTTGAAGAATCATCTTTTTGTTCTAGTTGCTCCCAAACTTTATCGAAAAGTAATTGGTATTTTGGATGTTTTCTTACGTTAAAAGGAGTTTCATCCCTAAGTTCTAATGGAACATCATATATTTTAGCGATGGAACCAGGATGGGAATCTAATAAGATGATTCTGTCACTCATTGCGATTGCTTCTCCAATATCATGTGTAACGAGTACTGCAGTTTTCTTATAGGTTTTTAGCAAGTTGGAAACAAGATCTTCTAGTTTTAATTTGGTTTGATAATCTAAAGCTGAGAAAGGTTCATCTAATAATAAGATTTTTGGATCATTAATCAAGGTCCGAACCAAAGCTACACGTTGCCTCATTCCACCAGATAATTCAGAAGGGTACTTTGATTCAATATCCTTAAGTCCTACTTCACTTAGTAATGTGCTTGCATATTGTTTTATTTCATCTGTTATATTATTGTGAATCTTTGGTCCGATTAGTACATTTTCAATTATTGTTTTCCAAGGAAAAAGATAATCTTGTTGAAGCATATAACCAATCGCTTGGTTTTGTTTTATTAATTCTTCTTGCTGCAAGCGTACCTGGCCTTGTGTCTGAGGTATAATGCCTGCAATAATGGATAACAGTGTTGATTTTCCACAACCACTAGGACCTAATAACGATACAAATTCTCCTTCTTTCATAGTAAAAGAGATATTATCTAATGCCTTTACATACGATTCTTTTGAAAAATAATAATGGGTTACATGCTCAAGTGTCAGAAATGACAAGATAGTTCCTCCTCTTTATTCTGACATGACACGCTCTGCATAATCTGTATTCACAAGATCTTCATACGGAACATTTTCTGGTAGTTCACCAGATTTTTCCATAATTTCTTGTAAATTATTCCACTCTTTTTCATCAAGAATTGGATCTGTGGCAAAAGAACCTTGTGATTTATAGCGATCGATTGATGAAGCTAACATTTCAATATCGGTTTCTTCAAAATACGGAGCGACTACATCTGCTATTTCTTCAGCGCTATGTTCATCTACCCATTGTTGTGCCTTATAAATTGCTCTAGTAAATGCTTCAATCGCATCATCTTCTTCCTCCATAAAACTTTGTTTGGTCATAAATACGGTATACGGTACAACTCCAGATTCTTCGCCGAATGAAGCAACTATGTGCCCCTGACCTTCTGCTTCAAATACGCTAGCAGTAGGTTCAAATAACTGTACATAATCATAATCTCCAGATGCAAATGCTCCAGCAATATTTGCAAAGTCAATATTTTGTTCTAAGCTTAAATCTCCATGAGGATCAATTCCATTCTCTTTTAATACATATTCTCCTACCATTTGCGGCATTCCGCCGACACGTTGGCCAAGAAATGTACTATCCTTTATATCTTCCCAAGAGAAATCTTCATCTGCTTCTTTTGCAACAAGAAACGTTCCATCTGTTTGTGTAAGTTGAGCAAAGTTTATTGCATAATCCTTTGAATCTTGTGCGTATACATACATTGATGTTTCGGAACCAACTAAAGCAATATCAGCCCCATCCGACAACAATGCAGTCATTGTTGTATCTCCACCCCAAGTGGTTTGTAGATCTACCTCTAAACCTTCTTCTTGAAAAAAACCTTTTTCTAAAGCTACGTATTGTGGAGCATAGAATATAGATCTTGTTACTTCTGCTAATTTTATTTTTGTGGTTGTTTCTTGATTACAAGCGGACAAGAGGATTAGAACAGCGATAAAACTAACTATAAAACCCTTCTTACGCATTCCCACCGTTCCCTTCAACTAATGTGAAAAAATTTATCAAAATAGTGTATGCGCCCAAATATAAATATGTGTCAAAAGCATTTCTCACCGATAAGCGACACCGAACTGGACAGAGCCTTCGAAGATAAACGAATCACCGAAAGAATAGAGGATGATGAGTTATCGAAGGAAGGGGAGGGAAGTTGCGAAGTCGCTGGTGAGAAATGCTAGCCGTGTCAAAAGCATTTCTCACAGATAAGCGACACCGACTGGACAGAGCCTTCGGAGATAAACGAATCAAAAAAAACCAGCCTCATGTGGAGACTGGTTTGTTCGCATGTATCGAACAAATATTTCACTCATTATATAAATCCTTAAATGGGATGAGTAAACACTTTTAGCTTATCCTTTATAGAAAGGACCAGCTTGCTTGATTGTGTCACTAGCTAGTGTGAATTTCTTAAAGTTTTCATGAAATTTTAATGCTAGCGATTGTGCTTCTTTCACGTATGCTTCCTTGTTACCCCATGTCTGTTTAGGTACTAACAATTCATCAGGAACTCCAGGGACATGGGCAGGAATCTGTAACCCGAAAATTTCATCGGTAATTGTTTCTATTGAATTTAATTCTCCTTCTAAAGCAGAGTGGACCATTGCTCTGGTGAAAGAAAGTTTTATCCGGTCACCTACTCCATATGATCCTCCAGTCCATCCGGTATTAATCAAAAATACGTTTGTATCAAACATATCTATTTTCTTACCAAGCATTTCTGCATATTTAGATGGAGCTAATGGTAAGAATGGAGAGCCGAAACAAGCAGAGAAAGTTGCTGTTGGTTCTGTGACCCCGCGTTCTGTTCCTGCTAACTTGCTTGTATATCCGCTTAGAAAATGGTACATCGCTTGTTCTTTCGTTAGCTTACTAATTGGAGGTAACGTGCCAGATGCATCGGCAGTTAAGAAAATAATTGTATTTGGATGTCCTGCAACACTAGGGTTAATAATGTTATCAATATTCTCTAACGGATAAGCAGCACGTGTGTTTTCCGTTAATGATGTATCATCGTAATCAGGTTCTCTACTATTATCATCTAAAATTACGTTCTCTAAGACCGAACCGTATCGGATCGCATTATAAATTTGTGGCTCCTTTTCTTGCGAGAGATTGATACATTTTGCATAACATCCGCCCTCAATATTGAATACGCCATTAGGACTCCAACCATGTTCGTCATCACCAATTAGTTTACGGTAAGGGTCTGCAGACAATGTTGTTTTACCAGTACCGGACAAACCAAAAAATAATGCAACGTCTCCTTCTTGACCAACATTAGCAGAACAATGCATAGAAAGCACATCTTGCTGTGGTAATAAATAATTCATCACAGAAAAGATTGACTTTTTAATCTCTCCAGCATATTCGGTGCCCCCAATAAGTACAATTCGTTTTTTAAAAGAAATTAATATAAATGTTTCTGAATTTGTTCCATCAATAGCTGGGTCGGCCTTAAATCCGGGAGCTGAAATAACTGTAAATTCTGCTTGGTGTTTGGATAATTCCTCTTCTGTTGGAGTAATGAATAACTGTCTAGAAAATAAATTGTGCCAGGCATATTCATTGATAACCTGAATAGGAAGCCGATAAGTGTGATCAGATCCAGCAAACCCTTGAAATTTAAATATTTCTTGTTTTTCATTTAAATAATTGATTACTTTTGATAATAATTGATTAAACACTTCTTCTTGAATTGGTTTATTTACTTTACCCCAATTGACATGTAGATCAGAAACCTTATCTTTCACTATAAACTTATCTTCCGGAGATCGACCAGTGTATGTTCCTGTAGTGGCACGAATTGCTCCTGTAGATGTAAGTACTCCTTCTTGTCTATAAAGAATTTTTTCAACAAGTTGTGCTACCGATAAATTATGGTGGATATGGTTTGTTTGAAGTTCTTTCATATAAGACTTATCAACGGTTTTCATGGTATAATCTCCTTATTGTTAGTGATAGTAGTTTTAATTTGTAACTCATAACGGTCTTTATATACCTAAATCTGATTATTAGTATAACACATTAAAATTAATAGTCCATACTATTATTGAGATTTATTTTATGCATTATTTTTTTCGATGTGACAGGGTCTATATTAGTTGACAGATAACTCACCTTTCGTTAATCTTAACCTTGAACGGATACTCTTATTCAGAGTTGGTGGAGGGACAGCCCCGATGAAGCCCAGCAACCATCACTACGGTGAAAAGGTGCTAACCTGATGCAAGGATAATAATTCCTTGAACAATAAGAGCGAAAGGCCATAATTCTTCCTTTCCTCATGTTTTGAAGGGAAGTTTTTTTTGTTTTCAATATATATTTTTTGGTACCACGTTTTTGAAAGGACGAGGTGCTTTTATTGGCACTTTGAATAGGATAGAAGTTATAAAGAGATCCGTAACAACATATTAAAGGAGAGTTTAGCCTTATGGCTGCAAATCGACGTTTATTTACTTCAGAGTCAGTAACTGAGGGACATCCAGATAAAATGTCTGACCAAATATCAGATGCTATCTTAGATGAAATTTTAAAAAAAGATCCGAATGCAAGGGTTGCATGTGAAACAACAGTAACTACAGGACTTGTTCTTGTATCAGGAGAAATTTCCACTTCTACTTATGTAGATATACCTGCACTTGTTCGTGAAACAGTAAAAAATATTGGGTATACACGTGCTAAATATGGCTTTGATTTTGAAACTTGTGCGGTATTAACTGCTATTGATGAACAGTCTGCAGATATTGCAGGGGGAGTAAATCAGGCACTTGAAGCTCGACAAGGTAAAATGAGTGAAGAAGAAATTGATGCTATTGGTGCTGGTGACCAAGGACTTATGTTTGGATATGCTTGTGATGAAACTGAAGAATTAATGCCATTACCAATCTCATTAGCACATCAATTATCTAAAAGATTAGCGGATGTAAGAAAAGAAGGGATTGTGGATTACCTTCGTCCAGATGGTAAGACACAAGTAACCGTTGAATATGATGAGAATGACAAACCTGTACGTATTGATACTATCGTTATATCTACACAACATCATTCAGAGATTCAAAATGAACAAATTGAAAGAGATATGATTGAAAAAGTAATTCAAGCAGTTGTTCCTAATGAATTGTTAGATGATAAAACAAAATACTTTATTAATCCAACTGGTCGATTTGTAATTGGAGGTCCACAAGGTGATGTAGGGCTAACCGGAAGAAAAATTATTGTAGACACATACGGTGGTTACGCTAGACATGGTGGGGGTGCTTTTAGTGGTAAAGATGCTACAAAAGTAGACCGCTCGGCAGCATATGCTGCGCGCTATGTTGCTAAGAATATTGTTGCCGCAGGACTTGCTAAATCTTGTGAAGTTCAGTTAGCTTATGCTATAGGTGTGGCACAACCAGTATCCATTGCAGTTAATACATTTGGAACTGGGAAAGTTAGTGAAGATCGTTTAGTAGAAGCTGTTCGAGAATTGTTTGATCTCCGTCCAGCGGGAATTATCCGAATGCTCGATTTAAGAAAACCTATCTTTAAAAATACTGCAGCATATGGTCACTTTGGTCGAAAAGATATTTTATTCCCATGGGAAAAAACAGATAAAACGGAAGAGCTTATTGCATTAACTAAATAAATAATTAATTGATTTATTGATTTAAAAAACTATCATCTCTTTGTAGGATGGTAGTTTTTTTATTAGCAATCAAACCGAGTAACATTGTGACGTTCATTTGTCATAAATAATTAATTTTCAACTAAACGTCAATTTTTAATAGAATTTTATAATATTGTCTTAATATAGAGGAAAATTTTCATATGTTTATCTGAAAAATATGAAATTATGTTAAATTCTTCTGGTAAGTTTACTGATTTATGAAAATTCATAACTGCTTAATATGATATTATGACAAATATTATATTATATATTGCAAAGCAGGTGGTAGTATCATTGAACTTGTAGAAGAAGCACAGAAAGGTAACCAAGAATCATTTATGACTTTATTTCATAGTTGTGAGAAAAATTTATACCGGATTGCAAATACATATGTTAAGAACTCTAATGATACATATGATGTAATCCAAGAGACTGCCTATCGAACGTATGAAAAATTACCAGAGTTAAGAAACCCAAAATATTTCAAGACTTGGATAACGAAAATAACCATAAATTGTGCACTTGATACGATCAGGAAAAATAAAAAAATGATCATGATGGAACCAGAAAAAGTGTCTACTAAAGCTTATTATGATTTGGATATTCCCTTAAAGATAACAGTGGAGCAATTATTAGATCGTCTAAATGAAAAAGAAAGAACCATTATTATGCTCCGATTTTATTACGCTTTCAGTTTCAAGGAAATTTCAGAACAATTAGACATTCCATATGGTACCACAAAGTCGTTATCTTACCGTGCTTTAAAGAAATTAAAATACTTTGCGAGTAAACAGGAATTACAATAGAAGAGAAAATAAGAGAAAAGATATCATGAATGATTAAAATAGGCGACACTCCTTAAGGATATTTGGTTTTTTGAGTGTATCCTTAAGAGTGTCAGTTATTTCGTTAGTGAATAAAGCCTATTATTTCCCCATATTTGTATTTTTTTTATAGTATTGACCTTTCTCTACGTAAGAGTTTCTGACACGTGCCATCTCTTTATAATCATCTTCTGTCAATTCACGTACAAACTTAGCAGGTCTTCCCATTGCAAGGGTATGGGCAGGAATTTTCTTACCCGGAGGAACAAGACTACCAGCACCTAAAAAAGCATTCTCGCCAATTTCTGCTCCATCTAGTACGATTGATCCCATTCCGATTAAAGCTTTTTTTCTAACAATTGCAGAGTGAAGTGTTACTTGATGTCCTACTGTTACATCATCTTCAATGACAAGTGGTTGCCCTGGACTCTGATGAAGCATGCAGAGGTCTTGAATATTCGTACGCTTTCCAATGGTTGTTTTTGATACATCACCACGTATTACTGTATGGAACCAAATACTTACATTTTCTTCAATCATTACATCTCCATTAACTACAGCATCTTTTGCAATGAATGCTGTGGGATGAATCGTTGGGTAGATATTATTATACTGTTCAATCACAATAAAACCTCCTGTGTACTAGCAATATTTTAAAGTATATCAAATTTAAAATGTAACGAAAAAAGTTAAATAGAGGTGTTAAAGAATTATTGACGAATATATAAATGTATCGAACTTACACATTGGAGGTATGGAATAATGAATTTAGAGGATAGATTCAAGCATTTTGGTGAAATTGAAGTAAAAGATAAAAGCCCACTTTATTCAATTTTATCTTTACAAATTGCCGAAGATCCTGAAATGATCGATATCTGTTCAGTTATCCCCGAGGGTCAGCCTGTAGCGAATTTATTATTTGCTTCAGTTAAAGATTTACTTTATATACAAAATAATCATCCACTAAAAAACTATTACCCAGAATTTACAAAAGAGGTGAAAGTTCCTCATGATTCTTACCCTTATTTTAAGGATTTTGTAATAAATAATAAACAAGATGTCATCCAACGGCTAACTACAAATTACGTACAAACAAATGAAGTGAACAGATGCGCTTATTTATTTCCTGTATTGCATTATATTTATGAAAAAATAGGCACCCGATTGTCTTTAATTGAAATTGGTACAAGTGCTGGATTGCAACTATTATGTGATCAGTATGCATATGCATATAATAATAGTAAAAACAAAGTTGGAAATATTAATTCTGAATTGACACTAAGATCACTTGTAAGAGAAGGAGATATCCCATCTTTTTTATCGAAAGAATTGCCAATCAAGGATAGGGTAGGTATTGATTTACATGTATTGAATCTATTAGAAGAAGATGATGTAAGATGGTTAAAATCATTAGTTTGGCCAGAGAATCTGCATAGAATAGAAGTGTTGGATAAAGCTATTGCTCAATTTAATAAGTCGGATGAGTCAATAAGGTTAATAGAAGCGGATGCCTTGAGTTGTCTAGAAGAACTTGCGATAGAATGTGATACTGAATCTTTACTTTGTATCTTTCATACACATGTTGCGAATCAACTTACTATTGAACAACGTCACACTTTATTAGAGAGTGTTTCTAAAATTGGGAAAAGACGAGATGTTTTTCATATTTATAATAATATTTGGGATGGGCAGTTGCATGTAGAGAGTTATATCAATGGTAGCAGGAATGAAGAACTTAAAATTGATACTCATCCCCATGGTGAATGGTTCGATTGGCCAATTCGAAAAAAGGAGTTAAGAGATGGATAGAAAATATAATGACTTGATAGGCGATATTTTAAAGGATTCTGGTGAAATGGATAGAAAAGATTTAAAGGGAATGGGGAAACCTTTGCCGAAGGATTATGTGAAACGTAATTTATTTCAGAACTTCCAGAAGATCGCAAAGGATGCTGGTTATCTTCCTTATTGGTTAAAGCTTCAAAAAGATATTGCCATACAACTTCATAACGTCAGTAATGAAAAGGAATTAAAAAAAATTAATAAGCGCATTAAAGAATATAATACGGTTTGTCCACCTTCAATGCAACGTTCAGCCATCACTTTAGAAGAATTAGAGGAAGTAAAAACGACTTGGTAGTGAAAAATTCCTCTTTCTTGAATTTTATTTTATGATACAATAAAAAAGTTGAAATTCAAGATATAGAAGTGGAGCGGTATTGGATGATGATCCAATTGATTATTGGCATATTATTTTTTATAGGTTTATATATATTAACAAATGATGAAGCGAAATGGTTAAAGATAGTTTCATTTGCTTACTACAGCATATTATCTATCATTTTTATTATAGGATATAATCAGCGCTTAGCGTTTATAGAGCAAAGCGAAACGATTATTAAAGTGGCAGAAAATCCTTTATTTAGTTGGGTAACTGTATTTGGATATTTATTTTCGATACCCTTTATGTTGATTTCATTTTATATATTGTTACGTATCGTATTACAAATTAAAAACCAACTAAAAAAAGTTCTAATTTCTGGTTTGTTTCTTTTTATAATTCTAACCGTTGGTCATTTTATGAACCTGCTGTTTATATTACTATTTTATGGGACGACAAGTTAGAAGATAAAGAGATTAACATAATAATTATTATAAGTTTGGTTAGAACCTCTATAGTAAAAAGGGCAAGCTGGGACTCCAGTTTATGAACCTGAGGAGATCATCAGCTGCCTTAAGAAAAAGTGATATCTCACCTTTTTTGTATAGCTAAAATAAAAGGAGGATTGTTTTTTTGGTTCACAAATCCATATTGTAAGACGTTATATAATTTTTGATCTAAATTAGCCACATGTTTTAAAACTGCCTCTTTCTCATTAGCACCACCATCATGACCATAATATACAACAATTACAATGAGTCCATCCTTCTTCAGCTTTGCTAATATTTTTTGTATAGCTTCTATTGTTGAATCGGGTTTTGTTATAATTGATTTGTCACTACGTGGCAAGTACCCCAAATTAAAAATGGCTCCTCCGATAACATCTTGCTGTACATTATCATCAATTAGCGAGTGACTACCGTGTATTAAAGTAACATTCTCTCTATGATATTTCTCCAATTCTTGTTTTGTATTCTGAATTGCTTGCTGTTGAATATCAAATGCATAAACATGACCGCTTTTTCCAACTACTCGACTCAAAAATAACGTGTCATTACCATTACCACATGTAGCATCGATAACAACTTCACCTTCGTCGATCGATTCCTCTAATAAATAATGGGCGAAATGTAATATCCCTTTTAACATAAGAAGATTATCCTCCATTTACTTTGATAATACTTATATTTTAGCATGCCTAATATTGATAAATAAATAAAAGTAGGTTTCCAATTTGAGAAAAATGTATATACTATGATTATATTTCGATCGTTTCTTGACATTGTAAATTATTTTAATTATAATTCCATTAAATCAATTAACGACTATGATAAGGACTAGTAGTGTGTAACTCATCGGAAAAGAGAGACAGTGGTTGGTGAAAACTGTTGATGATAATCATACGAACTCACCTTGGATGTTGCAGTAGTGAACTTAAGTAACTATTGCCGTTTCATCAACGTTATCGATGTCAAGTGAGTGTCCAATAAGACACTAATTTGGGTGGTACCGCGGGAAATAAAAGCTTCTCGTCCCTATTTATGAGGGATGAGTAGCTTTTTTTAGTTTACTTACGATTATAGTGTACACAGTTTAACTATGAAAGGAAGGGTTCACATGAGTTTTCAACATCGTCAAATAGAAAAGAAATGGCAAAATTATTGGGAAGATAATAAAACATTTAAAACTGATACGTTCTCCAATAAGGAAAAGTTTTATGCATTAGATATGTTTCCTTATCCATCAGGGCAAGGATTACATGTAGGACATCCGGAGGGATACACCGCTACAGATATTTTAGCCCGTATGAAACGTATGCAAGGATATGAAGTAATGCACCCAATGGGTTGGGATGCATTTGGTCTCCCGGCCGAGCAATATGCAATTGACACTGGTAATAGTCCTGCAGAATTTACAAATCAAAATATCAATACGTTTAAACGTCAGATAAAAGAATTAGGTTTCTCTTACGACTGGGATAGAGAAATAAATACAACTGATCCAAATTACTATAAATGGACGCAATGGATCTTTAAAAAATTATATGAAAACGATCTAGCCTATATGGATGAAGTAGCGGTGAATTGGTGTCCAGCCCTTGGTACTGTTCTTGCAAATGAAGAAGTGATTGATGGCAAGAGTGAACGAGGCGGGCACCCTGTAATCCGTAAGCCAATGAAACAATGGATGCTAAAAATTACTGCATACGCAGATCGTTTACTAGAAGATTTGGATGAATTAGATTGGCCAGATAGTCTAAAAGAAATGCAACGAAATTGGATTGGACGTTCAGAAGGTGCAGAAGTTACTTTCTCTATTAAAGGAAATGAAGGTACGTTTACTGT
Organism: Oceanobacillus kimchii X50; assembly: GCF_000340475.1. NCBI lineage: Bacteria > Bacillati > Bacillota > Bacilli > Caryophanales > Bacillaceae > Oceanobacillus > Oceanobacillus kimchii. The sequence continues at coordinate 2,347,918 of NZ_CM001792.1, read as the reverse complement.
ATTTACTACTCGTCCTGATACATTATTTGGAGCAACATATGCTGTTGTCGCACCGGAACATCCATTAGTAAAAGAAATTACAACGACAGATCAAAAAGAAGCAGTTCACAACTATTTAGATGAAATACAGACCAAATCAGATTTGGAAAGAACAGACTTAGCTAAAGATAAGACAGGTGTATTTACCGGTGCTTATGCAATTAATCCGGTAAATGGAGAAGAAATGCCAATCTGGGTGGCGGATTATGTATTAATGAGTTATGGGACGGGTGCAATTATGGCTGTTCCTGCACATGATGAACGCGATTATGAATTTGCAAATACATTTGCTTTACCTATTAAAGAAGTAGTTGCTGGTGGTAATGTAGATGAAGAAGCTTATACTGGTGATGGTGAACATGTTAATTCTGATTTCTTAAATGGCTTGGGCAAAGAAGAAGCAATTACAAAAATGATTAATTGGCTTGAAACTGAAGGTAGTGGCGAGAAGAAAATAACTTATCGTCTACGTGACTGGTTGTTTGCTCGTCAACGTTATTGGGGGGAACCGATTCCGATTATTCATTGGGAAGACGGTACAATGACGGCAGTTCCGGATGAGGAATTGCCACTGACACTTCCTCAGGTTTCTGAGATTAAACCTTCAGGAACGGGAGAATCGCCATTAGCAAATAATATTGATTGGGTGAATGTAGTTGACCCGGAGACTGGTATGAAAGGTCGCCGTGAAACAAATACAATGCCACAATGGGCAGGGAGCTGCTGGTATTTCTTACGCTACATTGATCCAAATAATACAGAGCAATTGGCAGATCCAAAAGCATTAGAGGAATGGCTTCCTATTGATATTTATGTTGGGGGAGCAGAACATGCGGTACTCCATCTGCTGTATGCTCGTTTCTGGCATAAATTCTTATTTGACATTGGTGTTGTTTCCACAAAAGAACCGTTCCAGAAGCTATATAATCAAGGAATGATTCTTGGTGAAGGCAACGAGAAAATGAGTAAATCAAAAGGAAATGTAGTAAATCCTGATGATATAATCGATTCTCATGGTGCAGACACACTACGTCTATATGAGATGTTTATGGGACCACTAGATGCTTCGGTTGCTTGGTCCACAAATGGATTAGATGGATCACGTAGATTTTTAGATCGTGTATGGAGATTGTATGTAGGTGATGATGGTGCCCTTACAGATAAAATTATTGATGATGAATCAACGGAATTAGATAAGATTTATCATGAGACTGTGAAAAAAGTGACAGATGACTTTGAGAATATGCATTTCAACACAGGTATTTCGCAAATGATGGTATTTATAAATGAGTGCTATAAAGCGAATAAAATCCCTAAAAATTATGCGGAAGGCTTTGTTAAATTGTTATCGCCAGTTGCACCTCATTTAAGTGAAGAAATCTGGCAAAAACTTGGGCATTCTGAATCGATTAGTAAGGCTACATGGCCAGCATATGATGAATCAAAGTTAGTGGAAGATGAAGTGGAAGTTGTTCTACAAATTATGGGTAAAGTTCGATCTAAGATTCACGTTCCTGTTGATATTAGCAAGGACGCTCTTGAGAAAGCAGCACTAGATGACGAAAGCATGCAAAAATGGTTAGAAGGAAAAACTATTCGTAAAGTTATCGTTGTGCCAGGAAAGCTTGTAAATGTAGTAGCAAATTAAGAAAAGAAGCATTGGCATGTAATTGGCCAATGCTTCTTTTCTTAATGATTATTCATTTTTATTTTCCTCTGGTATTTCTTCCGTTGCGTTATCTGATTTCCATGTGGTTTTTAATAATTTCCATTTTCCTTTTTCGTAATACCATAGTGATTCTACAACACCGATTCCATCTGCATGATAAGCTCCACTAATTTGTTGATAACTTTTTAAACCATATCCATTTCTTTCACTGAGATCTACAGGTTCAAACATAGCAACTGGGTCTATCATTAATGAAGTAGGTTCTAATAAATTTCCTTTGTCATCATAAATATTGAGTCGGATATATTCTTTTTTGCGATCAGATAAATCAATAATAATTGGATCTTCTCCAGGAAGTAAAGATATTGATGCCTTGAAATTATCAATAAACTTTCCTTCTATTGACTGATTGTTTGGTAATGGAATTTCTATCAACTGATTATTTTCGATTGTATGGAGTTTACTTGTATATAAACCACCACTACCACCTGTAGCACTCTGATAAAAAATATCATTTTGGTTATCATGGTTTAAATCAACGAATTGTAAAGAAGGTTCATAACCTCCGCCATAAGGGATTGTCCAAGAATGATTATTTACATCGGTAATATCAGCCCATATATGCTGATAATATTGGCCATCAGGAGCAAATAGTTCGCCTTTTAAATCAATTGTATCGCTCTGACCATCACCGGTTACATCTTCATGATATGAATGAATAGAAATCGGATCTGTCGGCTGTTCAACTACAGGACTTATCATAGAAAGAGTTAATAGAAGTGAAAAAAAGTACAGCATGTGGTCACCGCCTTTTATTAATTATTAAGTAGGCTTATTTTAATCAAAGATATTGCATCCTATTCTTAAACCAAGTAATATTAAAATTAGAAAATCTTGACTTTAAGAAGGATGGGATTAACATGGCTGAAATTAAAGAAATTTCTCCGGAAGAAGTAGAAAAGATAAAAAATGAAAATAATGTAGTACTAGTTGATGTGCGTGAAGATGATGAAGTTGCGCAAGGAATCATTGAAAATGCTAAGCATATTAAACTGGGTGATATTACACAAGAATATGGGAATTTAAGTAAAGATAAAGAATATATAATGATTTGTCGCTCTGGAAGAAGAAGTTATAACGCTTCTGAATTTTTACAAGAGCAAGGCTTTAATGTGAAAAATATGAGCGGTGGAATGCTAGAATGGAAAGGTGAAACAATTTCTAAATAACTTTAGAAACGTTTGTTTTTACAAATGAGTGTTGTTCTAATATAAAAAGATCCCAAACAGAATTGGGATCTTTTTATATTTAGAACAAATTCGAGTTTTAGAAAACATATTTATATTTCTACCTCAATAGCAAAAACTGTAGTATTTAACGTTTTTAATAGTTTTTTTAAAAAAAGCTTGTAAAAAAATAATATTTATAGTAAAGTATAAAAGTTCGCTTATTTAAGTGATACATTTTAAATAAACAGGGTTGACTTCTTTAAGTATAGATGCTACAATGGTTATCCACCAATTGAGGACAAGATTAACTATAAACCTTGCGAAATTCCTCGAAAAAAGTTGTTGACACATCTTTTTATGCGTGGTAAATT